>CAZPBZ010000179.1:0-3826 GCA_964584765.1 uncultured Thermodesulfobacteriaceae bacterium | reverse complement strand
GTCCGGGCTATAGTCCCTAAGTCTATCTCTTTGCCTATGTCAGCATCAGGGCTTTCAGGAATAGACAAAAAGATCTCCTGCAGCAGTGCCTGTACTTCCTCAGGGCTGCACTGGCAATCAAGGGAACCATCCAGTCTTGCAAGGAGCCTGTGTACAAAGTCCCCGAGCCCTGTTGCGCTTTTCCTTGTTGGAGACAACAAAACCTTTAACTCTTTGGGTCTCCTGACTAAGTATTTGGGCCAGTTCCAGCCTTTATCAACTTTTTTCGTCCTGTTTTTTCGTGTCTTTTCGTGAGGTTCGCGGTCAACCGGTTGCCCATTGAGATCACTCTTCTTACTTTCTGGGATTTTGTTTTCAATCGTATCTCCCCACTTGGCCTTAAGATTTTCATTTAAAAGCGGTTCCAGCAGAGATATCAACCTGTTCTTCTGCCTGCCCCCGGCCTTCTGTGGGACAAATACGTATAACTCGTCCTTTGCCCTTGTAAGGGAGACATAGAGGACATTGAGTTCGTCCAGCCATGCCTTGCCGCAATCCTCCTTATAGAGGTCCGAAAGCTTCTGGGATACGTTTCTGAGTTCCCGGCTGGTGTGCCATACCTTGAGGACCCCTCCATCCATGGAGTATATGCGGCCATCGGCCCTCATTCCAAGAGTTGCAAGCGGCAGTATCACTACCTTGGCCTCCAGCCCCTTGGCCTTGTGGATGGTCATGACCCTTACAGCATCTATCTCCTGGGGAGTCTTTACACCGAAGGTCTCATCAGGTCCGGTCTCCATCCACTGGATAAATCCCCTGAGATCGCCGCCATATTCAGGCTCATTGGCATATAGCAGCTCCAGGAGGTGACTCAATGCAACAAAATGGTTTGGAAAACACCGGATTAGATCCATTCTGCGGACAAGCATTGATACAAGGTCATAAGGGGGCAAAAAGCCCACAGAGCCAAAGGCATCACTCAGGGTCTTTGCCCAAAGGACAGGGAAATCCTTCTGAAGTCTCTGATAAAGATACTTTGCCCTTCGGCCTTCGCTCTTTAACCTTTGACCTTCCAGCCACTCCCAGGGGCTGAGCCCTGCTGCCTCTGCTTTCCAGGCACCTTTTAGAATATTCCCGGCAATTACAGAAGCCAATGCCTGGTCATCAACAGGTCTTTCTAAAAAGCGCAAGATCTCAAGAATCTCCTGCACCATGGGGTCCTCCCTGATGTCAAGCTGCCTGTGGGAAAAGACCGGGATGCCTGCTGAAATGAGGCTGTGGCTGAAATCCTGTACGTCATGATTGTCCCTGACAAGTACCAGTACATCCCTGGGACTGTGGCGAAAGAGGACGTCTCCCTTTAAGAGCTTGACCAGGCTGAGTTTTGATTCCTCTTTTACCTCCTCCGAGCGCCCTTCATGGCTGAGGATCTCCACCCTTACCATGCCTCCCTTGTGGCTGATTGCATGGGCAGGCGGAAGCTCCTGTACTGCCCCTGAGAACACGTTGCCTATATATTCGGGGTCTAAGACATCCGATACAACAGGCTCCTCTTTTATCCAGCGCTCAAGATTTCCCCTGTCAAATACCTGGGCCACAAACCTAAGCAGGATTTCCCTGCTCCTCCAGTTATATGGAAGAACAAGATCCAGAGGGCCGGTGTCTCCAAGAGAGGCAAAGGACCTGGGGCCATTTTGAAATACCTCGAGATCGCTCCCCCTCCACCTGTAAAGCAATTGTTTCCTGTCCCCTACGCAGAACAGGGATCCCCCTTGCGACATGGCATTATCAATCAAAGGGAAAAGGGTTTCCCACTGGAGGATACTGGTATCTTGAAACTCGTCCAGCAGGAAGTGATACAGCCGGTCTCCAAGACGAAAAATCACCTCCGGCAAGGCGAACTCGGTCAGGAGCCTCCTTGCAAGGCTGTTAATATCGCTAAAAAAAATACTCCTTGATCCGGACTTAAGATCTGAGAGCTGGTCTCTCCATGGAACCAGCATTTTTAAATACGGCCCTGATACCTCAAGGGCCCTTGTCTCAGCATACGCTCCGGCAAGGGTCCTTAACGCCTTCCATTCAGCAGAAGGACCTTTGGGAACACTTGCTCCCTTAAGACACAAATCTTTTAGCTCTTCTCTTTCCCAAGCCTTTGAGGAGAGTGCTATAGGCAGGTCTCCGCGAGCTACCCCTGACAGGGCCTTGTGGCTGTAGGATTTGAGCTTCAGACCATGGGCCTCTGCCTTATCTAAGAAGCCCTGAGCTGACCGGGACAACTTCATGGCCAAATCCAGGGAGCCCTTGCGCCTTTTTTCTATCTCGAACCGGAGACCGTAGGTTGTTTCTTTCTCATTAAGCGACTCTAACACCCGGAGAAGCTCTGCCCTTGGCCACCAGGAACCGCGTGCCTGGAAAAGAAGATAATGAAGCACGAAATTCTGCAGCAATCCCCACAACCCAGGATCTTGTGCTGAACAAAGCAAAATACGGTCAAGGGCAGCAGCCCTGAGTGGTGCCTCGTGTGTCTCGATTTCGTCTTGCTGCGACAGCCCCAGTTCCTGAGGGGCCGCCTGGATCAGGCGGTATATGAAGCTGTCAATGGTCCTGACCTGCCACTCATCATACCCTGCGAGGATCTCGTCTATCTGTTTCAGTGCGAGTTCCTTCATCCTTGCCTGTGACAAATCCAGTAAGGGAGAAAGGACTTCTACAGCTTCCTTTTCTTCAAAGGCCGCCTGCTTCAGAAGCTCCAGTATGCGTTTCCGCATCTCCGCAGTGGCTTCATTGGTAAAGGTTATGGCAAGTAGATTCTTGAGACGGCTCCTGGGAATCTTTTCTGAAAGGAGAAACTGTACAAATCTGCAGGCGAGAAGAAAGGTCTTGCCGGAACCGGCAGAGGCCTCAACCCTCAAAGCGTGAGGAAAAGAAAGCTCACAGTCTGAGGGAAGCATATTTCAGCCGATACAGAGGTCATGAACCAACTTGAAAGTCTCCTCTGCCTTGGAAAAGACTGCCTTGACCTCAGCCCTTGAGGGATGGTTATCACATGACACCTCAGCTTTCCGTAATTCCCAAATGGACTGGGTAATTCGTCTCGCCTCATCCGGCGTATACGTGAGGTCGGAAATGGCTTTATATAAAGCCTTGTTGTCCATCTCCAGAAAATTTTTTTTTGTTTTGGGAAGGGCTGCGGCCATGGCCTTGATCAATGCTATTGCCATATCCGAGCAACGGCTGATAGCAACCGCCGGATGATCCTCCCGTAATGCAGCCTCTGCCTCCTGAAGGTGTGTTCCGGCATATTTCAAAAAGGTATGTACACGGATCATGTTTCAGACTTTTGCTGTGTAATCAGCTTTTACTTTTTTTCACTCAGAAACTTATACAGGATTTCATTGTCCCGGACCCATCCCAACTCCCGGCGGACCACATACTCCTGATACTCAGGATCATCTTTGAACCTTTTGATCTGCTCCTCAAGGGCTGCATTTTTCTTGGCAAGCTCCAGGCTGGACAGATATATCCGCTCACGTTCCTTCTTCATCCGGTGAAGCTTCCACAGCCCAAAAGGCCCCACCACATCCCATAAAAAGACAAGCCCGAAAATGATACCTGTGATCAACCACAGACGGGACCTGGAGATTTCGCCACTTCTTAGATGAGCTGAATTGTTGCGACTATACTTTCGCATACCATTCTCCTAAGAAAAAACATAAGACTTTATTGAATTACAATTAGTTACTACGATAAACTACTATTATAGCATTAGTCAAGCATAGATATAGTTGCACAGAAAATCCTGAAGTTCCAGTTATTGGTCGCAATCAGGCCTGCACGGCTTTACTGA
>CAZPBZ010000178.1:0-3831 GCA_964584765.1 uncultured Thermodesulfobacteriaceae bacterium | reverse complement strand
CTTTCTGATGAGGGATTTTTGTCCTTGAACCGGGGATGATCGTTTAAATTGGTATGGTCCAGTTCAGACAATACTCCGGCCACGGCCTTTTTAAGGTCCCGAAAATCAATGCCCACGTCTATTTTATTCAGCTTTTCAGCCCTGACCACGACCTCTACATCCCAGTTGTGGCCGTGAAGATGTTCACAGTTTCCGGGATAGTTTCGGAGGTAATGAGCGGCTGAAAAATGCGTCCTGATAAACACATCAAACATTTCTTTTACCTATTGAGCATTCTCTCTGGCCGAATAGTGCAGTCCCGATACGCACCACAGTGGCCCCCTCTTCTATTGCTGTTTCAAAATCCTGAGACATTCCCATAGACAGTTCCCTAAGCCCCTGACTATGCCCCAAGCCGACATTCATCTCATCCCTCAAGTCACGAAGGGCCCTAAACCACGGCCTTAATGACTCTGGTTCCTGCTCCCATGGAGGCATGGTCATCAGACCGCAAATATCAATACCGGACAGTTCTGCAGCCTGTGTGAGAAAAATTGGAAGCTCTTCCGGAGAAAGGCCCGATTTCATAGGATCTCGTGCCACGTTTACCTGAATGTACACAGACAATCTCTTTCCTGCTGCCTTTGCGTGGCGATCAAGGGCACGGGCCAGCTTCAGATTATCCACAGTTTCTATACAATCAAACAACTGCACTGCCAGCTTGGCCTTATTTCTCTGTAAGTGCCCTATGAAGTGCCAGGTAGTCTCATGATAAAGGCCCCCCAGGGACTCAAGCTTTTTTGCTGCCTCCTGCACATAGTTCTCCCCGAAAAGCCTTTGGTCTGAGGATATGGCCTCACGTATTCTGTCCATAGACACTGTCTTGGTAACAGCGAGCAGGCGCACATCTTCCGGACGCCTGCCGCTCCTTTGTGCGGCCTCGGCTATCCGGGACTTCAGCTTTTGCAGATTTTGCGGGATCATATACTCAATTAAATTTCCGTTATTCTGTCATACTACGCTGTCTCTTAACTTTAAGACCTCCAACTCCATAAGATACTTGATTACCTTATCTACGGGAAGTCCGACTACGTTTGAATACGAACCTTCGATCCGCTCCACCATGAATGCCCCGATACCCTGGACAGCATAACTTCCAGCCTTGTCCAAGGGCTCTCCGGTTGCCACATAGGCCCTTAAGACATCGGGGTCCTGTTCAGCCAGCCATACAAAACTACTGGCTGAAAACTCAACCGTGATCTGCTTTTCCGGCCACACTATACAACATGATGTTATTACTTCATGCGATCGTCCAACCAGCCAGCTCAACATATCCAGGGCATGGTTTTCGTCTCTGGGCTTTCCAAGTATTTCCCCATCCAGCACTACAATGGTATCTGCACCCAGGCTCACGGCTTGAGGATATCTTCGGGCAACATCCAGGGCCTTTAGCCTGGAATTCAATTCCGCATATTCCAGCGGAGACTCTCCGGGTCTTGGGAGTGTTTCTTGAGACTCACTGGGCTGTACTACGAAATCCAGACCCAGCCCGGACAAAAGTCTCTGTCTTCTAGGTGAACTGGACGCAAGAACTATGGCGCAGGTAGTCTGAAAAGGTCCCGGGCATTGGCGCTTGTACATCGAGCAATCTCCTCTAAAGGCACCTCTTTGATCCTGGCGATCTCCTCTGCGACATGGACAACCCGGGCCGGCTCATTCGGCTTGCCGCGGTATGGGACCGGACTCAAAAACGGAGAGTCGGTCTCGATGAGCAGGCGCTCCAATGGTACATAGCGCACAACATCCTTGACGACTTCTGCCTTGGGAAAAGTAACAACACCGGTTACGGATATGAAAAGACCCAAATCCAGGACCTTCCTTGCCACTTCCACATCACCGGAGAAACAATGCATCACACCCCTTAAGTTCCCCGCAGCCTCTTCACTCAATATTTCAACCGTCTCTACATGTGCATCCCTGTCATGAATTATAATAGGCAGATCAACTTGTCCGGCCATTTGGATCTGTTGGCGAAAGACCTTGCGCTGAATGTCCCTGGGCGAATACTCCTTGACAAAATCAAGCCCTATTTCACCCCAGGCAACTACATACGGAATAACGGCAAGCTCCAGAAGCTCTTTAAATACCTCATCTGAAGCCCCTTTTGCATCGTGGGGATGAATGCCTACTGCAGCATAAACCTGAGGAAATTGCTCTGCCAGCTCAAGACTCTTTTTTGAACTCGCCAGATCTATCCCTATAGTAATGATCTGACAAACCCCGGCCTTCTCCGCCCTGCTAATTGCCCCAGGCTGATCCTCGGACAGGGGTGGAATGTCAAGATGAGCGTGTGTATCTATGAAATCCGGACCGGGAAAAATATCCATGGCAGTCTCTGACTTAAGCACTCACACCAGGAAGGGTAATACTTACGTTTGTACCCTCAAGCTTGTTTCTGATCAGACACATAAACCCGCCATGTAACTCAATTACCCGTTTTGCCACGCTTAGACCCAGGCCCAGCCCGTGAGTCTTGGTGGTAAAGAAAGGCTCACCTGCCTTGTTCAGGTGCCCTATTGCCATTCCAAGTCCTGTATCTATTATCTGAATCTCAACATCTCTTTCAGGTATGGACACTGAAACTGTCAGCATTCCGCCCTCCGGCATGGCCTCCACAGCATTCTTAAGTATGCTTAAAAAGGCCT
This sequence comes from uncultured Thermodesulfobacteriaceae bacterium, assembly GCA_964584765.1. Lineage (GTDB taxonomy): Bacteria > Desulfobacterota > Dissulfuribacteria > Dissulfuribacterales > UBA3076 > UBA3076. Next base: position 1,147 of record CAZPBZ010000178.1, on the reverse strand, counting down.
GCTGGATGTATATGCGGTCAAGAAAAAGCACCGGCTCAAGATCAGGAAAATTAACATTCAATGTTATGTTGTGTCTATCCAATTCTGACTGTAAAAGGGCCAGAGAGGCCTTTAGCAGATCGCAAACCCTAACCAGTTCCTGATTCAACTCAGGGACCTTAACAAAATCGAAAATCGCAGTCAGGGTCTTTTCCACACGCTCACTTTCTCTGACCATGGTCTCGACATAATCAGTTAATTCAGAGTCCTTGAGTTTTCTCTTAAGGATTTTGGCCATGCCCCCTATTGCTGAAAGGGGATTTCGTATCTCATGAAGTAATTGGTCAGCCATCCTCCCCAGGGCAGCATACCTTTCCGCCTCAACCAGTTGGTTCTTGTTCCGCTCCAATTCTTCATTCAGGGTCCTCAGTGCCCGGATCCTCTCCTCCAGCATCTCACACATACGTGTTTTGCCTACTGCTATGGAAGCAAGACCTGCAAAGAGCTGGAGGGCATCAACATCTCCCTGATCTATGGGTCGTCCGGTAACAAAATTGTCAGCAAGTATTACGCCATAGGCATCTTCTTGTGCAAAAAGTGGGGCAACGGCAAACTCACCCACGCCCAGGATCTTCACAAGATCCTCCGGAGCAACAGAACCGTTTTCGCTCTTGTCGCCAACCCAAAAGGCACGTCTCTCATTCACTGCCCTTACCAATATGTGGTCTTTTTCTGAAAGCGGGACCTTTATCTGTTTTACAAGTTGATTGAGCGGATGGACCTTATTATAAAATGCCTCTTTAACATCATCCAGGATTTCAAAAAGGGAAAGCTGCTTTTGAGATATCTCAGCCCATATCCGCCTGGCATCTTCAGGACTTGCCGGGCCAATTGCCAACTTGCCTTCCACGTACTTTTTTTCAGTATCCAGTTGAAATAGAAATGCCCTGTTAAAACCCAGACCCTCTCCAACAGTTACTCCAACCAGAACGGCCTGAAGGATTTCATCTAGGTCATGTGCCCTCAAAAAGGCAGAGTTAAGCTTAATTGCTAGATCCAGCAAAGGCCCAAACCGGCCACGACTCCGGGGCAAACTCATGTCGCAAGAGACATCATCCCTTTGTTTTTCGTAAGATGCTGCCATTAATTCGCTCATTACCTAACCCTG
>CAZPBZ010000177.1:0-3859 GCA_964584765.1 uncultured Thermodesulfobacteriaceae bacterium | reverse complement strand
TGGCCTGGGCCCGTCCATGGGGTGCGGTCGGCGCTGTGAGAAACTGGGGTGAATGGATACTTTATTACATAGGCATGTGGGGAGATCAACCGGCAAGTATTATAGTCCACAGCGGTTCTGTTATCGGTTTGGGGTTTGTGGCCGGCGCCTTTATTTCTGCGTGCCTGGGCGGAGACTTTGCCTTCAGGATTCCCCCAAGACTGGAGTTGGTAAAGGCGGTATTCGCAGGGGTATTAATGGGTATCGGTTCTGCCTTGGCAGGTGGATGTAACATAGGTGGCTTTTACAACTCAGTCGGGAATCTCTGTGCCAGCGGGTTTGCCATGATGATAGGGATTATCGTCGGAGCCGTAATCGGCATAAAGTACCTTTACTGGGAGATGGAACATATCACTTGGGGTTCAGGAGGGGCAAAAACCTTTCAGGTCCCTGGCGCCATCCAGTTCATACTTGGTATTGCTACGCTGGGAGTCATTATCTGGGGGACCAACGCCTATGCCGGTAGCGACGATGACTCTCTGGCACGGCTAGCCGGGCTTTTAATTATCCCTGCAGGGCTGGGATACACAATGCAGCGCGGACGCTGGTGCATGATTCAAGGCTTCAGAGAACCCCATATGACAGGTGATAGCAAAATGGCCAAGTCTGTAGCCCTGAGTGTAGTTATCCTGGCTGCCGGTATTGCGATCATCAAATTTACCGGGATCCAGGCGACCCAACACTATGTCCGAGGCTTCTTCGGCTGGGGCGGCGTTGTAGGCGGTGTCATTTTCGGCTTTGGTGCCTTGCTCGCCGGAGGCTGCGGAACCGGGACACTCTGGCGTGTTGGTGAAGGACAGATCAAGTTGTGGGTAGTGGCTCCCATCTTCGGTATTTCCAATGCCATTATGAACAGGTGGTTTGGGGCAAATGACTGGGAAGGAATGGAAGCATTCATAGATGAAGGCATAACTAATGATGGCATCTTCGGCACCTTTGTATATATGCCGGATACCTGGCTTGGTTACGGAGGCACTCTGGCCGTTATCTTTCTTGTAATGGCACTCTGGTATATCATTGTGACCTGGAATGAGGAGTCGGAAAAACTGATCGTACCGATGTAGTCGGATTATAGCTTTTTCTTTCCTGTTTATTAAGGAGATCTAACAAGAAAGCCCGGCGGGTTACGGCCCACCGGGCTTTCTTTGCTCATCACCACGCCTCAAGAGTAGCAGGATGTCTCCCCCTGGTTTTTCCTGCAAAAGACGCACCTTTCCCAACCGGGCAAGCTCAAGTATTGCCAGAAACGTAATGACGATCATTTCCCTATCTTCTGAAGAAAATAACTCAAAGAAACGGATACTTCCTATCTGATTAAGCTCTTCGGCAATAGATTCCATTCGTTCAGAAAGGCTGGCCTTGGCCCTGGTGATTTCAAGGACCCTGGGAAGAGAATTGTTTCCCAGCACCTTTTTGAAAGCTGAGATGAGGTCTGTAAGACTTACGTCAAGGGTACCCTCAAATCCGGCAGACGCAGAGACTTCCACATTACTTCCTGATTCCTCACTCTCCAGCCCTCCTTCACGGATAAATACATCCCTGCCTAATATAGGCATGCACTCAAGGCACGCGGCTGCTTCTCTTATCTGAACCAACTCTTGAAGGGGCCGGACCAACTCAAGTCTGGGGTCGTCTTCAGAATCCGCAGGATCAGGCCTTGGCAGCAACATCCTGGATTTGATGTGCATCAGGGTGGCAGCCATCACCAGATATTCACCGGCCACCACCACGTCAAGGGCGGCCTGCATGAACTCCAGATACTCCAGGTACTGGGCAGTGACCACAGCTATGGGAATATCGGTGATTTCGAGCTTATTCTTTTGGATTAAATGAAGGAGCAGATCTAAAGGCCCTTCGAAGGCCTCCAGCCTTACTTGGCATTCCGGTTCCAAAGGGCACTCCAAACCTGCGCCATTGTGGACTGTGCAACCTTTCTGGCCCTGTTGGCCCCATCTGCCAATATGGCCTTGACTTTGCCGGGATCGGCGGCAAGGGCCTTTCTCTTCTGCCGGATCGGGTCCATTTGCAGGACAATGGCTTCTGCAAGTTCTTTCTTACATGCCGCACAGCCCCTCTTAGCTGCCTTGCATTCAGACACAATGACCTCAAGCTGTTCTGCCGGCAGATAAAGCTGATGAAGCTTGAAGGTTATACAGCGGTTTTCAGGGTCACCTGGGTCACCCATCCTTGGCCGCTCCACATCAGTTATCATTGTGGATAATTTTTTTCTTACCACGTCCGGGGGATCTGACAGAAATATGGAATTTCCATAACTCTTGCTCATTTTTCTGCCGTCCAGCCCTGGGAGTTTGGGAACCTCTGCCAGCAGGGCATCAGGTACTGGAAAAATATCCCTGTACAGATAATTGAACCTGCGTGTGATTTCCCGTGTTAGTTCAATATGGGGCAGTTGATCCATGCCCACAGGCACCTTGTGACCCTTGTACAGTAGTATGTCTGCAGCCTGAAGGACCGGATAGCCCAGAAAACCAAAGGTTGCGAGGTCTTTTTCCTTTAGATACTGTTGCTGTTCCTTGTATGTAGGATTGCGCTCCAGCCATGAAACAGGCGTAATCATGGAAAGCATAAGATGAAGCTCTGCATGCTCCTTTACTTCTGACTGAACAAACAGGGTAACCTTATCCGGGTCTATCCCCACAGACAGCCAGTCCAGTACCATCTCATCTATGTTTGCCGGGATCTCTTGAGGGCGCTCGTAACTGGTAGTCAGGGCGTGCCAGTCAGCCACAAGAAAGAAGCACTCGTATGTTTCTTGAAGACGTTTCCAGTTCTCAAGCACACCGTGCAGGTGCCCCAGGTGCAGCTTGCCGGAAGGCCTCATGCCACTGAGTATTCGCTGTTTTGCCTGTTCACTCACAATGGCTCACATCAAAGTACAGTTCCTAATAGAAGTTTATTCAGATAGAGGATCAGCGGGACAATAATGCGGCCGGTCACTCCTGTAAAGACAAGCACCAAAATCAGCAAGAATCCATAGCGCTCGAATTTCTCGAAAGAGCTTGCCAGGTCAGGAGGAAGTATCCCCATAAGGACCTTACTACCGTCAAGAGGTGGGATGGGGAGGAGATTGAACACCGCAAGCCCTATATTAATCTGCACACTTACTAATGCCATGTATAGAGCTGGACGCATGAAAAAGCCCGACGTCTCCCAAAACGACCCCGATACTTGTCTCAGCAAAACAGCACTCAATACTGCCAAGAAGATATTGGCACCGGGACCTGCCAGAGAAACCCAGATCATGTCATGCCTGGGATTCTTAAAATAAATGGGATTAACCGGTACAGGCTTTGCCCAACCTATGGTCTGAGTGAGAAAAAATACCATTGTACCAATGGGATCAAGATGACGAACAGGGTTAAGGGTAAGGCGCCCCATAAGCTTTGCAGTGGGATCACCAAGACGGTAAGCCACCCAGCCGTGGGCCATCTCATGTACGGTAACAGCAAGAAGTATGGGTGGTGTGAGTATTGTGAATCTCTGAATTATAGCAGCAAAATCCATAATTTTTCTAATATACTACAATACTGTCTAAAGCTCATCCATAATTCTGCTGAAAATACGCCATCTGCGGCGTTGCATAAGAGCTGAAAGCCTGAAGCCGAAAGCTTAAAGCGAAAAAGATGCCATCCCCACATAGGATCTTGATATGTAATTCGGTATAGTAAAGTTATCATACAAGATACGAGAGGTGATGGACGGAATCAGTCTCTCCCTCAATCCATGAAAAGCGATTTCCTATCAGTTCAGTTAGTCTCTATTTCCAAACGATCCAAGAATTCCCGTTTCACCAACTGGA
>CAZPBZ010000176.1:0-3910 GCA_964584765.1 uncultured Thermodesulfobacteriaceae bacterium | reverse complement strand
TGATATAGAAAAGACGAAATGTGAAGAATGGCTGGGGGACTAGGATTCGAACCTAGATAGGCAGATTCAGAGCCTGCAGTCCTGCCATTAGACGATCCCCCAGTAGAATAGTTAAGTGAGATATATAAAAATTTTAGGACTATAAGTCAATATCCTCAATCATTATTCAATTATAAAACTCGCATATCCAACGACCTTTACATAGTCTCCTGTCACGTCGCCGGACGTAGCGTATCGAATCAGTTTAGCAGAACCTGCTCCTAAGGTCATAGAAGCCACCAAAGTTACAGTAGTCGGTATTACCCCGCACATTGATATATTAATGTCCTGTCACGGTTTCTAAAAGACCCTGAGGGTCTAGGCGAGGATCTTATCAATAGCCAGACGGTCTTTGACCTCGGCCTGCGCCTGGGACTCATAATGAGTCATGTCTGTGCTGGCAACTAACAATACAGGTTTTCCTGCCTGTTTTAGTTCCTTTCTCGGGTTTGGGCTTTACGGGATTCGGCTTACGCCCAGATCGCCCCTCCTTACGGCGGTCACACCCAAGACTGTCTTTGTCAGTTCACAAATCTTCGCGACAGAACGGCCGTGAAGGCTTGTCACCCTGGCACTAACAGTCACCAGCGTCAATGATGCCTCAATTAATCCTTGTTTTTTTGGCGGATCGCTATTTTTAAGATTTCTGGCCAAAATTCAAGGATTGTTACGGCAATGGTAATATTTTGGATCTTATAAAAGTCAAAAAGCAGATATTGAAAGTCCGGGGATGGATAAATAATAAGGCTTCCCGAAATGCCGTTGTTCTCCCCGGTGCAAAGCCCTTTTTTGTTTTGTTTGAGGATGCACGAACAACCGAGAGGCCTTATTGAATTTACAATTTTAGTTTTTCCTAAACTTCCTCCTAAATCCTGCCATCCCCACCAAACCTGAATCCAAAAGGAGCATGGTGTTGGGCTCGGGCACCGCGGGGCGCGTATCCGGGCGGGGTTGCACTGTGTCTCTCTTTAATACCTGTCGTACCCGTGCTTCAAACCCCTGCCCCTATCATCGCCCCTGCCCCTTTTATTGAACCGGACCTCTTTTGGGTAGTGGTCCCTTGGCAGCCTTACCCAGGGCCCGCTCCTTGAGGTTGAGTAAGACCACTCATCGTTATGGTAGTAATAGTGATACCCGCTGTGATAGTAGTATGGTTCTTCTTCCAACACAACAATCATCGGAAGAGGCGGCACCACGACTACACCTTGGCCTCGCCGTCCGGGCACCACTATGCATGACGAAAGCATAAACGCTGCGAGCAGCGCGACAACAAATATCCTTTTCATTTTTATCCTCCCTCCTTATCTATTCCTGTTCACACCGAGTGAAGTGAAGTGAAGTGATAGGAAATCGCTTCCAGGGATTGGGGAGCAGGTTGACCAGTGAACGCTGAATTGTGGGCCCAAAATCTCCTCAGACTCCATTTCTACCAATTCCTATAACATGAAAATCGTGTATCACGATTGGGATCGGGCTGTCAAGAGATCAGATGATATTTGGGTCTGTCTTGAGGTATAAAAGGCATGAATTGGACTCCTGCAGCACAAATTACCCCGCTTGGCTGCTGTGGCGCCTTTTTCAGTGAAAGGTTATGGTTGGTTCTTCGTATCCGGGCCAGCCATCATCAAAATCTTCATGGACAACTGACCCATACCCAGGTTTTGGCTTCTTGCATCGAGACCCCGTATCCTGCCTCCAAAGACCGAGGCGCTCAAGTATCCGGCGAATCACATCCGGGTCCTGGATCAGGCTGATGGGGATGAACCTGGCGTAATCTCCAAAGGTGTGAATGACCATCACAAGGCCTGGAATTCCGGCGAAAGTCGGAATCCAGTGTCTTTTCAAAACGTTCCGTGATCTGGATGCCGGATCAAGTCCGGTATGACGAGAGAACTTTGGACTCTCAAGATCCAAAATCACTCAATTATAAAACTCGCATATCCAACGACCTGTACATAGTCTCCTGTCACGTCGCCGGACGTAGCGTATCGAATCAGCTCAACAGAACTTGCTCCTAAGGTCAGAGATGCCACCAAAGTTACAGTAGTCGGTATTACCCCACACATTGATATATTATGTCCTCTCACGGTTTCCAAAAGACCCTGGGGGTCTAAGGCGAGGATCTTATCAATAGCCAGACGGTCTTTGACCTCGGCCTGCGCCTGGGACTCATAATGAGTCATGTCTGTGCTGGCAACTAACAATACAGGTTTTCCTGCCTGTTTTACCGCCTCTGCTATTGCAGAACCTATGTCTTTACATACGGGAAAGGATAGGTCTTTTAGGCAAACAGGAACAATACTCAAATTGGACTGACGGTATTGCAGGAATGGTATCTGGACCTCCAATGAATGCTCATATGTATGTGCCGGTGCATCATCTTCAAGATAATCAGAGAGTTCGATCATCAGGGCTGCAAGGTCCTCTGAGATGGGGACAGTACCCATAGGCATGGACCATGCCCCCTTGGCCATTACTGCTGCCTGAGATCCAACTCCTGTATGGCTTGGACCCAAAATGATAACGGTTTCAGGTACTTCAACCTGGGCATAAGCTGATCCGGCCACGGCCCCGGAATACATATAACCCGCATGAGGCGCAACTATTGCCTTTGCCGATCTTGCTTCCTTTGCAGGACCTATTAACTTACCAAGCTCGTAGTGAAGCCGAGTGGGATTTCCATCATAAAACTGGTCAGCTACAGCAGGTTGGCGTATCATGGTTTGATATCCTCCGAGAGGGCAAATAGTTGCACAAACAGACAAAAAAGAAATGTTTTACGCAAAGGCGCAAGGGCGCAATTTGTGACTGTGTAATGTATAATATTATGAATTGTGACTAAACCGGTGTCAAGAAACAATATACAGGCCGAGGAGCTAAAAAGGCTCATCACGCATTACCAGATCCGGGACTCTGTCATAAACACCGGTCTGGATGCAGAAACAAGAGAAAAAATCCTGAGAAGGGCAAGGGACATCGGCCACGAAGTCTATTATTACAAAAGGGCCGACAGGCTTATGCCCATTGCCAGACAGGCTATACTCCAAGCCGACAGCAATGGAACCGATCTACCATCCGGCTGCGTCTGGTGGGCAGGCTCTCTTGATCAGGCCCGGGGTAGAATAGGACGAAGCTGGTGGGCTCCCAAAGGGGGGCTATATTTATGTCTGGCTCTGTATCCATCACTTTTTACTGAGAACTGGTCTTTTTACAATCTGGGAGTAGGAGTGGCTATTGCCCAGGTCTTGAGGGAAGGAGGAATCTCGACAAAGATCCGCTGGATTAATGACGTATTAATAAAGGGACGCAAGATGGCCGGCATCCTCACAGAAGCAGTCAGGGCACCCAATTCCGGGCAGACCTATCTCCTCTTTGGCATAGGGATCAACGCAAACATGGAAACCTTTCCTGAAGATCTCGCACTTGCCACATCTCTTTCCATAACTACAGGTAAACACTGGCACACAAAAGAGCTTGCAGCCCAAATCCTGGCACGGATCGGCTGGATCTTCGGGCTTGTTCACCAGTGGGAATCCGATTGTCTGAATACTGAACCTGGCTACCTGCCCCAAAATCCTGTAATAAGGGACTGGAATCTCCTGAGCGACACCCCAGGGCGCAGGGTGATCTATGGCCTGAACGCTGAACTCAATCCGGAGTTTGAAGCCTTGGCTCAAGAACTTGCGCCTGATGGAAGCCTCATACTGACCCTGGATAATGGTGAGGAGGTCAGGGTTAATTCCGGGGAAATTCGTTACACTGAAGCCTGATCCTGCAAATACGCCTCGATAAAAGGATCCAGATTCCCGTTCAGCACTTCACTCACATTGCCAATCTCTACACCTGTGCGATGGTCCTTGATTAGTTGATA
>CAZPBZ010000175.1:0-3924 GCA_964584765.1 uncultured Thermodesulfobacteriaceae bacterium | reverse complement strand
TCTTCATAGATGGGATTCTGTTTCAGGTCCAAACGGGGTGCGTCTATGTGTGAAGCAATGATCCTGACCCCATCACTGACAGGTGCCTTACCTGTTACAGCCAAGGCAGCCGCCTTACCTCTAAAGGTCCACAAGACCCGATTGGAACCGAGCCCAGCCTGTTCAAACGGCACAAAACCTCTCTCCTGCGCCATGTTTACAATAATGTTAACAGACTCCCGTTCGGTCTTTGCCTTACTTATAAAGTCTTTATACTTGTCTGAATACAAAAGGGCCTTTTTTCGGTCTTTGGCTGTAAGCTGTGGCCAAACAGATCTTCGGCTACGACACAAATCCTTTTCAAGGCGTTTCCACTCGGTTTTAGAAAGACGTTTTTCGCTCATTTTTTCCTCATCCTGGACCTAAAGGGCACAACCTTATCTTTTTTTGAACAGGCTGGTTCTTTTTCTCCGGATTTCACTATTGGCAAAAGCGGTCGCACTCTATCACACTTCACACCATTCTTCTTACAGATATCAGAAATCCCTTCAATCTGGCTGTCTGATGCCGACATGATAGACACAAAGACTCTCTGAACTCCGTATCTTTTAACAATGTCAGGTATGTCTTCCCTGGCTCCCAAGACCTTGACACCGTGGATTATCTGGCTTTTTTTCGCAGGATCGTCATCAATAAAACCCACTGGTAGATAATCGTGATTTGCATTACGCCTAATTTCCCTCAGAAACAGATCTCCGCCATCCCCTGCTCCAACTATTAGAATAGGTGTGGAATTGCTGCGCTCGGCCTGCAGACTGAAATATTCCTTAAAGAGTCGCATAAGTAGTCGGACGCCACCTATCATTACCAAAGTCAATAGGGCATCGTTCAGAAAAAGAACTCTGGAATAACCTTCGAAGCGGTAAATATATAAAAGCAATCCAACAATAATTAGAGAGCCGACCACAACTGCCTTAAAGATCTGCCACATATCTCCGATACTTATATACCGCCATTGACCTCTATACAGCCCAAAAATCCAAAAGCAGCACAGCTTGATAGGGATAATCAAAGGAAGAGATTTCTCTATAACCTGCTGATTCCACAAACTAATAACGCCATCGTATCGAAGAAGATAAGAAGTCAGATAGGCGATGGTTATAAGCACGGTATCCACCACTGCCTGGAGAATTTGCTTCTTGTTAAGTATTCGGGATAAAAGTGAGGAGCGTTGAAACACAGTATCTGAATCCCCTGTCTTGCTATCATAAACAGTGCCATTCAAGTGTGTAAGAAATGTTCCGAAAAACAAGGAAATCACCGCTACTACACTCAGCATAACCAGAAGTCCCTGGGCACTCCGGTATGACAGGTATAAGGCTAAGGCTGATATGCTTCCCGCCCATGCCATGAGCGTTAACACAGTCCTTTTTTCTGAATATCCCAGCAAAACCATGCGATGAGAGGTATGATCACGCCCCCCTTTAGAAATAGGCCGTCCAGTCTGGACCCTGGCAAAGGACACAAGGGCGGTGTCAAAGAGTGGTATAATCAGGACAGCCACAGGGACCACCAGCACCAGTACCAAGCTGGTAACTCCGGTGTAACCTCCAGATGCTGGATCAGGTAGCCCTGACGTCCAAGTACCTGTTACGGTCAGACCTGCCAGGAGAAAGCCCAGGAAGAGACTTCCGCAATCTCCCATAAATATTTTGGCGGGATTAAAGTTATATATCCAGAATCCAGCAGTAGTCCCTGCAAGTAGCATAGCCGGCGGACCTAATAGAATCGGACCTCCAAGTTGGCTATAGGCCCAAAGTGAACAGGCAGTTACAAACGAAATGCCGGCTGCCAGACCATCCATGTTGTCCAAAATATTGACTGCATTGGTGATAGCTACGAACCAAAAGAGTGTTACGATTATGGATGCGGCGGGATGCCCCAGTCCTTGTATCCTCACCCCCCCGGCTACAATCAGAGCAGAGATGATTAGTTGTCCCATAAATTTACTTTGAGGCGATAGGTCGTTAATATCATCAATCAGCCCCAATAAGAACATGGCACTTGCTCCCAGAGTCAGGACAAGCATGGAAGATGAGATTTCCCTGAGAAACAAATTGGGAAGCATAAACGACAAGAATAACGCAATGCCTCCCAGAAGGGCCGTTGGACGCCTATGCCACCGATCCTCCCTGGGCTGAGCCATAAAGCCAATGCGTCTCGAAAGCCAGATCACGCATGGAGTCAGGAAAGCACTTAGTCCAAAGGAGTAGAGAAAAAAAAAGCCTGCATCAAGTAAGGTAATCGACATACTAGATAATAGAACGAAAATATTCTACAGTCTTTTCAAGAATTGTATCAAGAGGCGTTTGTGGAACAAAACCTATTAAGCTATTGAGTTTTTCAGATGAAGGGACCCTGCGCATCATGTCTTCAAAGTTTTTGCCATAGGCCTGTTCATAAGGAATATAGATTATTTCAGACTTACTCCCAACAAGAGACTTAATGCGCTCTGCAAGCTCTGATATAGAGATTTCCTCTGTGCCCCCTATATTTACTACTTCACCGATTGCCTCTTCGCACTCCATGAGTCGGCATATGGCCTCTACTACATCCCCAACATAAGTCAACGTACGGGTCTGCCGGCCGTCACCAAAAACGGTTATAGGATCATCCCTAAGTGCCTGCTGAATAAACCTGGGTACCACCATCCCATAGAGACCTGTCTGCCTGGGACCTATGGTATTGAAACAACGGAATATGGCTGTCCTAAGCTTTTTGGTATGATGATATGCAAGCGCGGTAAACTCATCTACAAGCTTCGAAGCTGCATAGCTCCAACGCATGGTGCTGGGAGGACCATAAATTAAATTGTCATCCTCTTTAAGAGGGGCGTGCATATGTTTCCCATAGACTTCCGACGTTGATGCTATGAATATTTTTTTCTTATATTTATTGGCCAGCTTAAGCGCAATTTCAGTCCCACAAATGTTGGTTTCAATGGAGGAAAGCGGATTCTCTATGACATATTTGACACCTACAGCAGCGGCAAGATGGACTATTACATCACATTGCTGAATGAGACTATCCATCCTATCTTTGTTCAGGATAGTGTCGTTTATATATTGAAACCTCGAATCACCCTGCAGGTGAACTATATTTTCAAAAAAGCCCGTGGAAAGATCATCTATGACTGAGACATACTCTCCTTTAGAAATGAGGTAATCACATAGATGGGACCCGATAAAACCGGCTCCGCCCGTCACTAAAATATTCATGCGCGCATCTCTCCAGATATTAGCTTTACCTTTTTATCTATAACGTTTGAAAAAATCAAGGAATAATGAGGAAATTACCTAATCGGAACAGAACACTCCTTCCCAGGATTCAAGGGCCATATCATCGAGCTTTCGCCACACGCACAAGCCAGAAGGCCCAACTTCTTCCGAGATAGTTCTTGACTCACTGTAATCTTGACCATAATAAAGAAACCATCGTAGATGTTTTATTTTTTCGCAAGTCCTGTACCGTAATTTTTTTGCGCTCTCTACTTTACCTCTGCCCTCGTATATCCGGTCAAGACGTTCATAGCCAGGCCAGTATGTCTCGTGTCTTTTTAAAAAAGAGAGCCACATCACAACTGCTTCTGAAAAATTTTCAAAATATTCGTAGGATAAAGCAAGCAGTAAGGGACATGCTTCTCCTTCCATCTCACAAAATGGAGAACCAAGTATCTCGTCAGGTGATAACAATTCCTCACTTCGCACTAATCCACTCAAGTAGGCCCCGGGAGCCGGCACCGACATCCCATTTGTTACAAGCATTGGAATCAATCTTTCATTATTACCATTGCATGAAAGATCTGAACACCCAATTCCTGTAATTATTTTTAGACCCAGGGCCTCCGCATCAGCCTCATGTCCCAATCCATAGGCTGCAAAATTG
>CAZPBZ010000174.1:0-3962 GCA_964584765.1 uncultured Thermodesulfobacteriaceae bacterium | reverse complement strand
TATAAACTTAGATGCCATGGGTTTTGTTTTTAAAAAAGGAATATCTCTCTTGTTGATGCCTTCTGGCATGATATTCGTATGCCTTTTTTTTGGGTTTTTCATCTGGCCCCTGAAGCGGCGGCGGAATTTGGCCCGAACATTATTCGTCTTGGCCTTTCTTATTTATGGCTCAGCCGGAAGCGCGCCTGTTGCCAATTTCTTGATTTGGGGCCTTGAGCGTTCAGTACAATCTGACAATTCAACTATATCTGCAAGCGATAATATAACCACAGTGGTGATGCTATGTGGAGGGGTGTTCCCTGATGAGGATAGGCCGATTGCAGACCGTCTTATGCCAAGCACAAGGCTCAGACTACTAAAAGTTCGAGAACTGTGTCGCGACAATTCAACTATTAAACAGCTTGTAATTGTTGGTGGTTGTACCAGGCCTAACGGCTGTCCGTTTTCTGAGGCACGGATGACCTACTCCTGGCTTAATGAATTAGGTCTGCCAAACAACGTGGAGGTGTCTCTGGAGGAAAACTCCAGGGACACTGAGGAGAGTATAAGGGCTGTAAGTGAAATCATGGGGCAAAAGCCATTCTATCTTGTGACATCTGCCGCACATTTTCAAAGGGTCCTTTTGATTGCAAAAGACATGGACCTCAAGGTTCACCCCGTCCCCTGTGATTTCCAGTGGTCTCGGAACCGGTGGACTCCATGGGATATTTGGCCTAATCCCGACAATCTCAGAAAAGCTGACTTTGCATGTCATGAATACCTTGGGATTACATGGTTCCGGCTTAAGCATTATTTCAATAAGCTCCATAATATTTAACTCCTTCATCCTTTTTTCCGATCAGCCCCTTTTTTTCAGGTGGATCTGGACTGCCGTGATTGCAGCCGGTGTAATTCCAGAAATCCGTGAGGCCATCCCAAGGGAGTCAGGTTTCTGAACGCTCAGCTTCTCCTTGATCTCATTTGACAACCCGGAGATGTTTTTATAGTCCAGGTCATATGGGAGGCGGACAGACTCCCATTTTCGGAATTTGGCCACCTCAGCTTCCTGACGAGCGACGTAGCCTGAGTACTTGGTCTTGATTTCCACCTGGCATGCCACTTCAGGGGACAGGTCCTTCAGTTCGGTATATCTCTCGGCCACAGCTTTGAGATCAAGCTCAGGGCGACGCAGGATGTCTTCAATACTGACCTGCTGCCTGATGGGTTTTGAACCAAGGGATTTGAGCCAGTTATTCAACTCCGCCCCGGGGCGAAGCTTTATTTTCCTGATCATTTCAAGACTACGCGAAATTTCCTGTTGTTTCCTTTCAAACATTCCCCAGACATCATCGTCTACAAGGCCGATACGTCTTCCAAGAGGCATAAGCCTGAGATCAGCGTTATCCTCCCTCAGGAGCAGCCGATACTCCGCCCTTGAGGTAAACATCCTGTAGGGCTCCTTTGTGCCCTTGGTCACAAGGTCATCTATCAATACGCCTATGTAGGCCTGAGACCGGTCGATAATAACAGGGTCCTCTTCCCGCACCTGCCGGGCAGCGTTTATGCCTGCCATGAGGCCTTGGGCCGCAGCCTCTTCATACCCGGATGTCCCATTGATCTGTCCTGCGAAAAAGAGGCCTTTAACCAGATGGGTCTCCAGGGAGGGCTTGAGCTGCACAGGGTCTGCATAGTCATACTCTATTGCATATCCGGGCCGAAGTATCTCTGCGTTTTCAAGCCCCTCTATGCTCCTTACCATTGCCAGTTGCACGTCTATAGGCAGGCTAGTGGGAATGCCGTTGGGATAGATCTCAACTGTGTTCAGCCCCTCAGGCTCCAGAAATATCTGATGCCTTGGCTTTTCAGGGAAACGGAAGACCTTGTCCTCAATTGACGGGCAGTATCTGGCACCCACCCCCTTGATTATACCGGTAAAAAGTGGGGACCTGTCCAACCCTTCCCGGATGATCTTGTGTGTCTTTTCGTTGGTATAGGTCAGATAACAGGGTACTTGTCGCAGGGGAATTTTTTTCGTGGCAAATGAAAAAGGCCTTGGTTGTGGGTCTCCTTTCTGGACCTCAAGCCCCTCAAAGTTGATTGACCGTGCGTGCAGGCGAGGGGTAGTGCCTGTCTTAAGCCTTCCGATGCGGAAACCCAATTCTGCCAAGGATCTCGAGAGCCTGTTGGAGGGAGGATCGCCCATACGTCCGGCAGGGAAACGGTTAAGCCCTATGTGGATAAGCCCTTTGAGGAATGTCCCCGTGGTGACCACCACAGTACTTCCATGAATCTCCTGGCCGAGCGTGGTCTCAATCCCGTATACCCGTCCTTCCCTGGCCAGGATCCTTCCCACCATTGCCTGATATACATCCAGGTTTTCTTGATCCTCAAGGACCTGCTTCATGGAGAGACGATAGCGCAGCATGTCTGACTGTGCCCTGGAGGACCTTACCGCAGGCCCTTTTGATGTATTAAGCTGCCTGAACTGAATTCCCGTGGCATCAGTATTTTTCGCCATTTCGCCTCCAAGGGCGTCTACCTCCCGGACCAGATGTCCCTTGGCCAGGCCGCCAACAGCAGGATTGCAGCTCATGGCAGCTATGCAATCCAGGTTTATTGTGAGAAGACAACAGGGAACTCCGAGCCTTGCAGCAGCCAGGGCGGCTTCGCACCCGGCATGCCCGGCACCTATTACTATCACCCCGTAATGTTTTGGAAATACAGACATATCCCCTGAATTTTTCCTATTAACCCTCAGCAAACATGGCATCTACAAACTCTTCCGGATCAAACTGTCGAAGGTCCTCCATTTTTTCACCAATGCCTATGAATCGGATGGGGGTCTGCATTTGGTCGGCGATGCTCACAACAACCCCGCCTTTTGCCGTGCCGTCCAGTTTTGTGAGGACTATCCCGGTGACTCCGACAGCCTCGCCAAAGATGTTGGCCTGGGAGATTGCGTTTTGACCTGTAGTTGCGTCCAGCACTATCAGGACCTCATGGGGGGCTTCCTTGATTTTTTTGGAGATTACCCTGCGGATTTTTTTAAGCTCTTCCATAAGGTTGACTTTTGTGTGTAATCTCCCTGCAGTATCTATGATCACTACATCGACATCCCGCTTGATGGCGGTTTCCATGCCGTCAAAAGTCACTGCAGACGGGTCAGATCCGGCACTGCGCTTTATAACCGGTACATCGATGCGCTTTCCCCAGGTTTCAAGCTGTTCTACTGCAGCGGCCCTGAATGTATCCGCCGCCACAAGAAGGACGTTTTTGCCCTCTTGTTTAAGCCTGTAAGCAAGCTTGGCAATGGTCGTGGTTTTCCCAACACCATTTACACCAATTACCAGGACTACAAAGGGGCTGGGTGTCCATGTGATTTGAGTCGAAGGCACTTTAAGCAAATCTGCGATCTGCTCTTTTAGTCGCTTCCTGAGGGCCAGAGGGTCCAGAAGCTCCTTTTTCTTTACTTCAACGCGCAGCTTCTCAAATATATCCTGGACAGTGGCTACCCCCATATCTGCCATAACCAGGAGTTCTTCCAGTTTGTCCAGGAGCTCAGGATCTATATCCTGCCGCCCAAGGAGTAGTTGGTCCATCTGTCGGACAAACCCGCCTCTGGTCTTTCCCATCTGCTCCTTCAGGCGTTTAAAGAGCCCAAGCCGCAGTGTTTCGGCCTTCATGCTCTTTCCCTGAACAGGATCGGATTGATCTGATGGTTTGGGAGATTCCTTTTTTTTGATCCATTTTTTAAACATAGTGTTTTTTGAATAGGAATAAAATTTTTTGCCTCTATGGACTTGCCAAAGCTAACCTTTATCTGATATTAATATATCTGTATTTAATAACAATTCTCCAGGATTTTTTGCCACCCACGAGAGTTTCCCCTTTGGTGATCCTCTCCTGGGGGCTTTCATGGCCCAATGGTCGCCTTATTATTTAACAAAGCTTCTAATTCAGAATCGATATACACATCTTCCCTT
>CAZPBZ010000173.1:0-4011 GCA_964584765.1 uncultured Thermodesulfobacteriaceae bacterium | reverse complement strand
TAGGCAATCAGGAAAAGCACGGCGATCCCAAAAGCCAGATATAATGAATTCATTGTTTTGAGAGGAAAATTAATCTATAGGGGCCATGCTGTCAAAATTTGAAGATAATATAATTTTCCCCTTTTACTCGACATCACTTTTTAAATTTGACAATTCATCCCCCTCAAGGTCTATACTAAATTAAAGATTCCATCAAGCTCTAGAAGTTAATCAATTCAGGGGAAAAAATATGAACACTGACCAGAGAAAAGTGGCAATTATTACCTCATTGGGGAAAAAATATTCCGGCTTCATAGACATACCCAATTTGGCGTTCAGGACCACGGACCTGTTCAACAGCTCCATGATATACTGGAAAAATCCTGCGGAAAAATGCCACGGTGAATTTATTCTGATGTATGAGGCGCAGCTTTTTATTGATGAGTCATCTGTTTATAAAAAATTTGACAAAATACAGATCAAACTTTCTGAAATATTTTATTTTTATGATGACTTTGAAACGATAGGGGATGAAAGGGAAAAAACCAGGGCAGCCGCAATGCTCACAAAGGCCCAGGAAAAATCTCAGATTGTGACAATCATCACCCGTTGTGTAGCACACTCTTTTTATGACATATCAGGAAAATTTTATGGTCTGTTTAAAAAGAAATTCCAAGAAAAATTCATTCCTTTAACAGAAGCAAAAATGGTTGAGATATATAAAAAACAGGACAAATGGTTTAAAAAAGAAATAAATTTACCCCATAAATTTATCTGTGTCAGCACCAACTATATAGAGTCGATGTTGATTGGCTGATCAATGCACTTTTGATTGAGATCTGATTTTTGAAAAAAGAAGGTGTATTCTGTTTGGAATCAAATGGCGGAAGCGTATGGGAATCGAACCCACCCACCGAGCTCTTCACCCGGTGCACCGGATTTGAAGTCCGAGAGGGCCACCAGTGCCCTTTCCGCTCCCAAGCGTTGTACGGCCTTTCTCCTTTCTTGTTAAGACGAAGTATAACGTGAGCCTCCAAGATAACTCATAACGCATGACAAATCAAACTATAGACATTGTCAATGTCCGTCAACACAACCTGAAAGGCTTTGGCCTTTCGATACCGCTGGGGAAAATTACAGTCCTGACAGGTCCATCGGGCTCCGGCAAATCAACCCTGGCCCTGGATGTGCTCTTTGCCGAGGGTCAATATCGCTACCTTGAATCTCTTGGCATGGCGGTGAAACGTATTGTAGACCTGTGGGACAGGCCTTTGGTGGATGCGATAAAAGGCCTCCCTCCCCCCATTGCTCTTGAACAGAAGCCCTTTGTGCGCAGTCCAAGGTCCAGCGTGGCCACCCTCACCGGCATAGCAGATTTCATGCGCCTGTTTTTCGCCACATGTGGCCGATCGTACTGCCCGAAGTGCCAAATAGAGATAAGTGCCCTTAGTGTAGATCAGATGGCTGACAGGATTCTGGATCTTCCAGAGGGTACAAAATTGATCTTGATGGCGCCCCTGACTCGAAGAATGGATCTGATACCCCTGGACGAAATACTGAACCATCTGAAAAAGGATGGCTTTCTCAGGGTGAGAATGGACAAAAAGCCATTTACCCTGGATGCCCCGGTAGCATTGGAAAAGAAACCCAAGTCCCTGGAACTGGTAGTGGATCGTCTGATAGTGAAACCAGGGATCCTTTCACGCCTTGCAGATTCTCTTACCCTGGCCCTAAGTCATGGAGAGGGTTCTGCGGCGATAGAAATTCTTCCTGAAAAAAAGGAAAAAAGGCCTGAGATACTTACATTCAGTGAGAAGATGACCTGCCCTGAATGCCAAGAGTCTTTCCCTGCTCTCAGCCCACAAATATTTTCCTGCAGCCACCCGGATGGAATGTGCCTGTCCTGCGGGGGCAAGGGTAAAAACAAATCGGGTCAAACTTGCCCGAAGTGCGCCGGGACCGGATTAAACTCGTTTGCCCGAAGTGTCCGTATAGGAGACCATGCCTTCCCTGATCTCATGACATGGTCCATACACAGGGCCTGTTCATGGCTGCTTCCCATTTCCAATGACTCATCAAAAGAACTCCACGGACTTAAAAACAGGCAGGCCGGAATCCGTATTGTTGAGGCCATCTTATCCCGGCTCAGACCCATGGAGGAAATGGGCCTTGGCTATCTCAGTCTCGATCGACCGGCTGCTTCCCTGTCAGGCGGAGAGGTTCAGAGGCTGCGCCTGGGAGCCCAGCTTGGACAGGACCTGACTGGAATACTTTACATACTGGATGAGCCCACGATAGGTCTGCATCCGCGCGAACAGGAAGCCCTGTGGCAGAACCTCATCCATTTGAGAGACCGGGGCAATACGGTCATCGTAGTTGAACATGATCTCAACATCATTCGAAGGGCAGACCACGTAATTGAGCTGGGTCCCGGTGCAGGGGATGTGGGAGGATACCTGGTCTTCTCTGGTACGACCGAGGACATGGCAAGAGATCGAGACAGCATTACGGGTCCATATCTTAAGGGGAAGAGGCGTCTTAAAAGGCATGGTCAGATAAGGAAGTCCCGTGGACAAATAATCCTATGCCATGCAAAGAAAAACAACCTCAAAGACGTTACTGTGGCATTTCCCCTTGGTTGCCTGGTCTGTGTGACCGGTGTTTCAGGTTCCGGCAAGAGCACTCTGGTGATAAATGAACTCTACCATATACTCCAGCGTGAACCTTCTGAAAATGAAAAAACAAGACTGACCCTGAAAGGAGTGCCTATCATACCTAAGGCCGTCCTTGCGGACCAGGCACCTCTTGTAAGGGCCCGCTATTCCATGCCTGCCACGTATATGGGGATTTTTAGCCTCCTGAGAGACCTCTTTTCCAGGACCCCTGAGGCCAGGAGCAGGGGGTATAAGGCCGGCTACTTCAGCCTTACCCGCAAGGGTGGCAGATGTGAAAAGTGCCAGGGCTATGGCTTTATAGACCTGGACCTGCAATATCTCCCTTCAATCAGGATTACCTGTGACCTATGTGGAGGTATGCGCTATAACAGAGAGGTGCTCGGAATAAGATACAGGGGACTGAACATAGCGGAAGTCTTGGATATGGCTATAAAAAAGGCCACAGATCTTTTTGCCAGGATACCCAGGATAAGACGCCCCCTTGAAGTAATCGAGAGGATCGGTCTTGGATATCTCAAGCTTGGACAACCTGCTTGTACACTCTCAGGAGGAGAGGCCCAACGGCTCAAGCTCGCCAGGGAACTCGCAAGACATGTCCATGAATCCACTATTTACATCATGGATGAGCCATCTCGCGGTCTCCATCAAAGCGATCTGGAAAAATTCTTTTCGATTCTGGACGAACTCCTTGAACAGGGCCACTCGGTCATACTCATCGAGCACAAGCCGGAGATCCTGGCCCTGGCGGACTGGATAATAGAGCTGGGACCAGAGGGTGGACCGGACGGGGGAGATATAGTAGCCCAAGGCCCACCAGACATAATAAAAAAACAGGGCCGTGGAATCAGTCGCCCCACGACCCCTTGATCTCTTTCCTGGTTTTTCAGCCTATCGACTTATGACAGTCCAAAAACAGTCAAGAGCTTGCCTACCAATGGGTTGGCGTAAAGGACGATCAGGGCTATGACCAGGGCATAAATTGTCAGTGCCTCGATCAGGGCCAGACCGATGAACATGGTAACTGTAAGCTTACCGGCCAGCTCGGGGTTACGGGCAGTTGCCTCAAGGCAGCCACTGGAACACATCCCCATGCCTATACCACAGCCAAGGGCGCCGAGACCGACGCCAAGACCGGCGGCCATGACCGAGGCAGCCATAAGTAACCCAACGGTGGGTCCACCTTCTGCTGCGTTGCCTTCAGCGGCCATTGCCAGAGCGGCAAATCCTAACACCATAAACATTGACAACACAGAAACCAGAGAAATCTTCCTCATGTTATAACTCCTCCCTTTGTAAAAATATATTTTTCGGCCTTCTTCGCTCAGTTATTGCTTAAATTATTAATGTTCTTCCGCCA
>CAZPBZ010000172.1:942-4021 GCA_964584765.1 uncultured Thermodesulfobacteriaceae bacterium | reverse complement strand
GCTGTGTGATTGTGCCGGTGAGTGACCGTTCGAAGTCCCTGGTATTTTACAGAGACAAGCTCGGCATGATGGCAAGAGCTTTGCCGGATGAAACATGGGAGGTATCAACCGGTCAGACTGCCCTGCGACTTGTGGAGTGCCATTCAAAAAAGGACAGGATAACAGTAACCTTTTGGTTGCCAATATTTGAACTCCTGCAAGCGCAAGACAGGCTCAAGGCATTGGGGCTTCGGGTGGATGGCCCGTCAGAACGGCTGGGAACAGAGCTGGTGCTTACTTGTAAGGATCCTGACAACCATAGTATTGAACTATTGGCCAGGGGCACCCTCTCGGATCTGATAAAGCCCAGGCCCGAATTATCGGGAAGAAGAGGTCGAGGTCCTAGCGGCCAAACCTGGGAAAATTTCTATAATACGGTCCCAGTTGAGGATATGCCATGGTATACTGATTGCCTTGACGAAGACCTGATCATGGCTCTATCAGAATATGCCCCTTTACCTGGACGTTTGCTTGAACTGGGATCAGGGCCGGGCACAGCCGCGGCCAGGCTGGCAGCCCTGGGATATGAAGTTGTAGCTGTTGATATAGCTACCGCTGCAGTTGAGCAAGCCCGTCTTCGTTTTGGCACTTTGAATCCGCATCTTATATATGAAATAGCTGACGTCTGCCAGCCTTTGGTTTATTTTGGGAGCTTTGATTATGTTTTTGACCGTGGATGCTTTCACGGCATTCCTCCAGAAGAGCGTGAACAGTATGTTCAAAATGTTGCAGAAGTCATTCGTCCTGGCGGCAGGCTTTTTCTAAAGGTGTTCAGTCGTGAAGAGCCAGGGGACAGGGGTCCTTATCGTTTTACCAGGGAAGAGATAACAGGAATTTTCAAAGGGCCCTTTTCTATACGTTACGCCACGAAAAGCACGTTTGAAGGTACTATGGCCCACTCTCCAAAAGGGCTATTTTTTGTCTTGGAGAGGTAGGTGATAAAATCAGGCTGTTACAAAAAAGGTTCCTCTGAATAAATTATTCTGAGGAACCTTTTTCCAGAGTCTTGCTTATCCGGCAGACCGCCTGACATCGGTTGCTTGAGGTCCTCTTGGACTTTGTTCTATCTCAAAAGTTACTTTGTCTCCCTCTTGCAGAGAACGAAATCCTTCCCCTTGGATAGCACTATAATGTACAAAGACATCACCTTCGTTATCCGTCTCAATAAAACCATAACCCTTTTTGTCATTGAACCATTTTACTCGACCTTCCATCATTCAACATTCTCCTTTTATTATTGCTCATACTTCTTGTCAGGTGTTACTTTGGTGACTACTCATGAAATCGCTTTGCCTTGATGAAAGATCGATTTCAAATGGGCCCCCAAATACCGCCCCTCACTTTTATGCTATAATTCTAAGTACTTCATTAAGAGAGTCACGTATTTCTCTTAGAAAAAAAGCTTTTACCTCAGATCGAGATAGAAATAAAGACAAATCTCTTCCTATAATTCCTCTTTACTTTAGGACACATTAGGAATCTCTGGGATTACTTCCAAGAATTGCCCGGTGCGTGAGTTACTGGTAGTTGAAAAAACATTCTGTATCAGACTATTCGCTGACCACGAGCACCTGTCCTGGATAAATACTGCAATTAATACTCAGATTATTGATGCTGAGCAATTTTGACAGAGACATATTGTGCTTCCTGGCAATTTGTGAGGGATTATCTCCATTTTTGACGTAATACATTTCTTTTTTCTCAGAATTAGTTTGGAATTTTTCTTTTGTAATTTTTAACTGTTGGCCAACATGAAGACGAGTTGACGACAAATTGTTGAGCCTGCAAAGCTCCTTTGTTGTTGTGTTGAAATTTCTGGCGACAAGCCACAGTGAGTCTCCCTTTCTCACTACATATTTCCCATTATGAAGAGTCGCAGCACCTTTGGCTAATAATTTTGGAGCTCTTTTGCCGGCAACAGGTATCTTTAGTTTTTGTCCGGATTGTATAAAATGTTTTTTGCGAATATTATTTGCCTGGATAATATTTCCAACACTCGTACGATACTTAAGGGCTATAATTGAGAGTGTCTCTCCTCTTCGAACCTTGTGATACACATAAGCCCTTTTTGGTGGGGACCACTCCGGAATATCTGCGATTTTGGCAAGAAGGATCTCGCCTTTTCCCATAGGAATCTTGATGGTATAAGGGTTACATGGAGTAACATTATGGCGAAGTTCCGGGTTTAGCGCAGCGAGGTCTTTAGCAGGTATGTCCAGTTTGTTGGCAACTGTGTCTAAATTGACTTGTTTGTCAATGATTACTGCTTCATATGGTATGGGTTTGTCCGGTTCCTCCAAAGTTATCCCGTACTTTTCCGGATCTTTCAATATATAAAGCGTGGCCAAAAACCTGGGAACATAGCGAGCAGTTTCCCTTGGAAGTTTCTCGTATAGATCCCAGAAGTTATCAAGATAATTGATTTTCTGCCTACTAATTTCCCTGAGGACCCTCCCTTCACCGCAGTTATATGCTGCGAGAACAGTAGTCCAGTCCCCAAATATCTGATGCAATTCCTCTAAATATGAAATGGCTGCAGCAGTGGACTTGGCAGGATCCAATCTTTCGTCAATCCAGGTATCCCTATTCAAACCGAATTTATAGCCCGTGGAGGGAATAAATTGCCACAGTCCAAGGGCGCGGGCACAGGATAATGCCTTTACTTTAAACCCACTTTCGATAAGAGGCAACCATGAGAGATCTTCCGGCAGTCCTGCTTCCTTCAAGGCATTAACGATTTCGTCCCGGTACCTCCCGGAACGTTTGTAAGACTCTATAAAGAATTCCCTTTCTGGTCCCTGAAAGCTCTGGATCTCCTGTTTTACATAGCTGTTCATAATCAGTGGGATGGCATTGTGATTCCCGTTTACTGCGGTATATCGCGATGCGTGTATTTCCAAAATGCGCTTGGAAATCATAAATCTCAGGTCTTCTTTTTGCTGGATGAATTCCGGATCACTCTCCGGATCTACCTTTAGGATGAACTCATATGCCTGATCCAAGGCATCGATGGCTCTATTCAGGTAACCTTCAGCCCAAA
>CAZPBZ010000172.1:0-932 GCA_964584765.1 uncultured Thermodesulfobacteriaceae bacterium | reverse complement strand
CTGCTGAGTTTGGGTTTCCTCCGAGAAGAGATCTTCCTTTGCCGGCGGGTGCGGTGAGGCAGCGTGAGCTTGCGCCGTAGTTTCAGTGACCTCCGTGCCTCTCGCCTCAGAGTGGCACGGCACAACGGGCGAGGTTGACTGGTTCTCGCAATAGTCCAGGGCGGCATCTAAAAGATCTTGCTCTCCATCCGGCTCTTTTTTTTCACCTTTAGTGTAGCACTTGGAATTCTCTAAAAGTCCGACTGTATCTACTTCTGCATTTTTAGCGCCTTTCTGTTTTGATGGAGGGATGCAGGCCAGGAGTTTTTTGCTATCCCGAATATGAATTTCTTTTTCGGAAGTACAATTGGCAGGATATTCATTATGGTTCACGTTTGTAACTTTGGCCGCGGAGCAGCCAAAGATGAGGCTCAGCAAAAAAAGAGGGATTGCTTTTTTAATACAAGGAAATTTCATTGGTTTGATTTTAAAGATGTGCTGATTATGACTTGATTTGACATTGCTATCCTTTGGCAGTCTATAGATCGACATTAGTCAGAATTTCCTCTTTTGCCAAGGGCAGATTTACTAAAAAGTATCCGCCAGCGTTCTGCATTAAAAGCGTTTTTCCAAACAAGATATTCAAGTATATAATTTTTCATTCAAATATCCAGCTTTTTTGTTAGCCATTACTAAATAATTAACTAATCATTGCCATATATAGCTAATAAATGGCCCTTATGTCTGTGGCTGAATTCCCAGGCTCTTATCTTTATCGATTTTTCCAGGAGTTTTGTTAAGTATTTTGAAACTATTTTTTTAGTCTGATGACAACAGACATCGACAACACATCACACATCGAAACGTGTGCAGATCTGGAAAATATATGGTATTATAATAAAAATTAATGGTGGGCGTAGCTCAACGGTTAGAGCGTCGGGTTGTGGCCCCGA
>CAZPBZ010000171.1:0-4116 GCA_964584765.1 uncultured Thermodesulfobacteriaceae bacterium | reverse complement strand
TACCATGGATCAAAATAGCCAAGGTCAAAGTGAATTGACTCAACAAGTGTATCGGTGGTGATTATTAGATGGCGATCAGGACTTGGGGCTAACACAGCGCAGTCATCGCCTATGCTCACCAATACAGAGGAATCCTTTATTGGTGTTCCTGCAAGACGTTGTATTTTAGCGATGAGATCTCTTTCCATCCGTTTTTCTTTGACTATCCCACTATTTCCAAACTGCTGAAGAAGTAGGCTATCTCTGTGGCGGCGGTCTCAGGGGCATCGGAGCCATGTACTACGTTTTTTTCAATGTCCGTGGCAAAATCAGCCCTTATAGTCCCAGGCTTTGCTTCTTTGTAGTTTGTGGCACCCATGAGCTCCCGGTTGCGCTGGATTACGTCTTCACCCTCAAGGACCATGGCTATTATTGGTCCGGAGGACATGAAATCAGTGAGACTTTCGAAAAAAGGTCTCTCTCTATGAACCGCATAGAAGCCTTCTGCTTCCTTTTTGCTTAAGTATATCATTTTCATGGCAGCTATCCGAAACCCGGCACCTTCAAAGCGTTTGATGACATTCCCGATAAGTCCCCCAGACACGCCATCCGGCTTGATGATGGATAATGTACGTTCCATTCTAACAAGATCTCCTTTTTTAGCTTATTTAAAGGTCGTTAGGCTGAAGGCCAAAGGCTGAAGTGATCTAACAGCCTTCCACCTTCAGTCTATCCACCTGAGAATTACTTTGTCTGTAGTAAAAAAATGAGTACAAGGCAAATATTGTTAGCTCACTTTTTACTGTACTCACTGATGATTTCTTGACTTCAATTTTTACTTTTATTAAATTATTTCAGCATTCCTTGTGCGAGAGTGGCGGAAATGGTAGACGCACTGGACTTAGGATCCAGCGGGTTTACACCTATGCGAGTTCGACTCTCGCCTCTCGCACCAGAGAACTTGTTTTTTAAAATAGCACTGTATGTTTGCCATTTGCCCTTGACGGGGGCTTTTCTCCTTTATTTTTCTCTTTAAAGATATTAAATAAATGAACCACCTGCAAAATTTCATCTGTTGTTTCTTTTGGAACAGGATTTGGAGTTTTGTGAGCGACTAATATTCAAATAATTGAACTTGTAAAGAAAGGTAAGAAGTTAATGAAGGTTACAGTCGAAGACATAGGTCCTGTTCAGAAACGTCTCTCAGTAGAAATACCCGCTGACGTGGTGTCTAAGGAGTTTGACATTGCATACAACCAACTGAAAAAGGGGGCAAACATTAAAGGTTTCAGAAAGGGCAAGGCCCCTCGCAGCATACTGGAACGTTACTACGGTCCACAGGTGGAAAGTGAGGTGCTTGAGAAGCTTATTAAAGAGAGCCTGCCCGATGCCCTTAAGGAAGCAAACGTGGATCTGGTACTTGATCCCCGGTTGGATTCAACCTCTCCCTTAAAGGCCGCCGAAGCTTTTTCTTATTCAGCCCTCATGGACCTCTGGCCTGAGTTCGAAGTGCCAAAATATAAAGGCCTTGAACTGGAAGAGCCCCTGGTGGAGGTAAGTGAGGAGGAGATACAGGAGCAACTTGAGGCCCTGCTGCGTCATTTTGCAACAGTAGAGTCTGTGGGAGAAGACCGTCCTGTAGAAAAGGGAGATCTTGCCATAATTGATTATGTGGGTGAGATAGATGGTGAGCCTGCGGATGGCCTTTCGGAAGAAAATTACTATCTGGAAGTTGGTGCAGGCTATTTCAATTCCGTGTTTGAGGAACAACTTCCGGGAATGACTAAAGATTCTGAGAAGTCTATTGAGGTCAGCTATCTTGAGGACGCTTTAAACGCAAAGGTTGCCGGCAGGACTGTCCAATTCAAGGTGGTGTTAAAAGACATAAAAAAACGAATATCACCCGAGCTGAACGACGATTTTGCCAAACAGATCGGAGCAGACATCAAGACTGTTGAAGAATTGAGGGGTCGTCTGCGAAAACAATTGGAGACAGACAAACAGAAAGCCGCAAAAAGCAGTCTGAGACAGCAATTCCTGGAACAATTGAGGGAACAGGTGGATTTTCCCATACCTGATAGACTGATTGATGCCAAGCTCACACAAATGGTGGATAACGTGATAAGTCACCTTCAGGAACGGGGTGTGGACCTTGAGAGGGCCGGGATATCGGAGGACCAGCTCCGCGCGAAAATGCGGGAAGACGCTGTTAGCCAAGTGAAGACTGAGATTATTTTGGACAAAATTGCCGAAGCAGAAAATATTACCGTGGACCATGACGAGGTTTCCGAATATGCTAAGTACGCGGATAGCCAATACCAAAGGCTAGGTGTGGACAAGAAGCAATTACAAAATGCAATGGTGCAGAACGTTCTCCCCAAGTTGCGGGCAAAAAAGACCGTAGATTTCCTTTTAAAACAGGCGGTTGTAAAGCCAGCATCTCAGGAGGTTGATTAAATGCCGCTGATACCTATTGTTATAGAACAGAGTCCAAGGGGCGAGAGGGCCTATGATATATATTCGCGCCTTCTTAAAGAGCGCATAGTATTCTTGGGAGGCGTAGTCGATGATGAAATAGCCAGCCTTATTATAGCCCAGCTTCTTTTTCTGGAAGCGGAAGATCCCAAAAGGGACATAACACTTTACATAAACTCACCCGGTGGAATAGTTACTGCGGGATTAGCTATTTATGACACTATGCAATACATCAGACCTGATGTAAGCACACTTTGCCTTGGTCAGGCAGCCAGTATGGGCGCGATGCTCCTTGCTGCAGGCGCCAAGGGTAAACGATATACCCTTCCCAACGCAAGAATCCTGATCCATCAGCCCATGGGGGGATTCCATGGCCAGGCAACAGATATTGATATCCATGCCAGGGAGATCTTAAAGATGCGTCAGAAATTAGATGAGATTCTTGCGGCCCACACCGGTCAGCCCCTTGAAAAGATTCAGGAGGATACTGAGAGAGATTTTTTTATGAGCGGGGAAGAGGCCTGGGAGTATGGCCTTATAGATGAAGTCATTGCAAAACGTAATATTATCCCCCAGGAGGATAAGCCGAATGGCTAGGACGAAAGATTTTAAAAACCAGGGAAGTTTACATTGCTCATTCTGTGGAAAGGGTCAGGAAGAGGTAAAAAAGCTCATAGCCGGCCCGAGTGTATACATTTGTGATGAATGTATAGAACTCTGCAATGATATAATAGCCGAGGAATATGACGGGGAAGACGAGGTTGGCAGTGCAGAGAACAAGATCCTCAAACCTGCTGAAATAAAGGCCCTTCTGGACGAGTATGTTATTGGCCAGGAGATGGCTAAGAAAATCCTCTCTGTTGCGGTACACAACCATTACAAACGCATCGACTCCAGGATCGGTATGGAGGATGTGGAACTCCAGAAAAGCAACATCATACTTATTGGGCCAACCGGCAGTGGAAAGACCCTTTTAGCTCAGATTTTGGCCAAGATCCTTAATGTACCATTTACATTGGCAGACGCCACTACACTGACAGAGGCAGGCTATGTAGGGGAGGATGTGGAAAATATTATACTGAACCTCTTACAGGCATCTGACTACGATGTGGAACTTGCAAGCCGTGGGATCGTATATATAGATGAGATCGACAAAATCGCAAAAAAAACAGACAGCGCCTCAATTACAAGAGACGTGTCAGGAGAGGGTGTTCAGCAAGCACTTCTGAAGATCATAGAAGGTACAGTGGCCAATGTGCCCCCAAAGGGCGGGCGCAAACATCCCCAGCAGGATTTTGTTAAGATTGATACTACTAATATACTATTTATATGCGGTGGTGCTTTTGTAGGCCTGGATTCCATTGTGAAGACAAGAAAGGGCAAGTTCTCCATAGGTTTTGGCGCGGATGTTCAGGGCGCACGGGATCTTTCTCTGGGTGAGATCCTCAAGGAAGTTCAGCCGGAAGACTTAATAAAATATGGGCTGATCCCAGAGTTCGTTGGCAGAATTCCCGTTGTTGCGACCCTGGAGGAACTGGACGAAGATGACTTGGTAAAAATCCTCCGTGAGCCCAGAAACGCTCTGTTGAAGCAGTTTCAGAAGCTTTTTGCTATGGATGATGTTGATCTCAACTTTACCGATGGGGCAATAAGGGCCATTGC
>CAZPBZ010000170.1:0-4128 GCA_964584765.1 uncultured Thermodesulfobacteriaceae bacterium | reverse complement strand
GGAAGACTGGCAGATCAGGCAGGCGTATAAAGCTATTAAGGTATTTCTTGAAGACTTTATGTGCCTGTTAATTGATTTTACCGAAGATTCTGAAAATGGATCCACATGTAAACCAGTAAAAAAACCTAAAACATGGAAAGAGGGGATTGAAGGAAGGCAAAGAGAAGCTGGCGCAAGACTACAAAACCAAAAGGAAACAGTGAGGTGTATTGGTATGGCTATTACGAAGGATTTCCGGGAGACCGTAAAGGCGATGGCAAAGACTGATCAGGATTTCCGGCAGGCACTTTTGATCGAAGCGGTCCACGCCTTTCTCACCGGAGATGTCGAAGTGGGAAAGTCGATCCTTCGGGACTACATTAACGCTACAGTGGGCTTTGAAAAGCTTGCCGGAGCAGTGGGCAAACAAAGCAAGAGCCTTCACCGGATGCTCGGCCCTAAGGGAAACCAAGCTCGAATAACCTCTATGGCACTGAATAGGACGGCCGCCAGTGATCACAGTTATGGCTTAAAAGCTGGTTCGGGCTTCCAGGGCTTTTTGCAATGTCATTTGATCTGCGTATTTTAGATCCATGCCCATAGGTATGCCGCAGGCAATCCGGGTAACCTGTACGCCGCATTTTTTCAGGCTTTCAGCCAGAAATGCTGACGTGGCCTCTCCGGCAACAGTGCTGCTCGTTGCAAGTATTACCTCTTTTATATCTTCTTTTTGTATACGTTCGAGGAGTTGCCCAATTTTAAGCTGATCCGGTCCGATCCCTTCCATTGGTGCAAGGACCCCGTGCAGCACATGGTAGCACCCCCTGAAGGCCCCTGCCTTTTCTATGGCCAGCAAGTCTCCGGGATCTTCCACTACACAGACCACAGAGGTATCCCTTTTGGGATCAGCACAAACAGGGCATGGGTCCTGCTCAGAAAAAGTAAAACAAATGGAGCATAATCCTATCTTGTCGTGAAGTTCTGCAATAGACCTTACCAGCTCCTTGGCTTGGGCCTTTGGCCACCTCAGTATCTGAAGGGCAAAGCGTGTGGCAGTCTTTTCACCGACTCCTGGAAGTCTTTCCAGGTTCTTAATAAGCCTGCTAAGGGCAGGTGGAAAAGCAGAGGACATTTACATCCCCGGCAACTTGAGGCCGCCTGTCAGCTTTGCCATTTCTCCTTCTACCATCTCTTTGGAGCGGGCCAGTGCCTCATTTACCGCTGCCACTACAAGATCCTGCAACATTTCTACATCTTCAGGGTCCACAACTTCTTTTTCAATGGTTATTGATACTATTTCCGGCTTTCCGTTAGCAACGGCCTTAACCATTCCGCCTCCTACAGAGGCCTCTATCTCCTTTGTGGCCAGCTCACTCTGGAGTTGTCCTATCTTGGCCTGGAGGCGTTGAGCCTGCCTCATCATTTCCTTCATGTTTGGCTGCATTATATAACTCCTTTTAGATCACTTCTGTCTTCTATTGGAAAAGACTCTCACATCGGAAATCCGCGCATGAAAGACTTTGACGGCCTCCTGGACCAGGGAGGATTGAATAAGTTCATCCCGCAGACTATAAGTCTTCCCAGCCCCTCCGGCGTCACCATTGTTTGTGTTTGTAACACAGGTCTCTTCTATTACGACATCGATTGCGCGGCCGAAAAACTTTTTCGTCAGCTCTCTCAGTCGCTGCTGATGGTCCACTTCGCAGAGTATGTCATGCTGCATACCTGACCGGCACTTGAGTTGGACCCGATCCCCGTTACTTTCTGTCTCAATCCCCTCGCAACTGGCCAGTAGCGACCCAAGAACGGGGTGTTGTTCTTTAACAGAATCTACAAAATCAGTCCATATCTCCGGGTTGCATTCTTTGGGCGTCAGGGTAACAGAATCGGTTTCAGGGGCTGCGCTTATTTCTTCCGGAGGTTCTTCAGAAAAATTTTCCTTCCCGATTCGTCCTGAGGATAGAAGCTTATCTACTTTTCCCAGGAGGTCATCTATGCCCACAACCTCTTTTATACTACACAGCCGGATCACCAGCATTTCAATAGAGAGCTTGGGAGTGGTGCTCCTGTATATTGCCTCCTGCCCCTTCATCAAGGCGTCCAGCATCTGGAAAAGGCTATAGGCAGTATATTTTGAAATGACGGGAAAAAACTCATCTACATCTTCCCTGCTCAAGTCCATCAAAGTCACTGCCCTCTCCGGACCAAGGTTTCTCAGCACCACAAGGTTCCTGAAAAAAAATACCAGGTCTGTAGTGAATTTCTGAATGTTTCCCCCAAAGCTGTAGACATCGTCAATAAGCCTGAGGGCCTTGGCCACATCATTTTCAAGGATAGCAACGGCAAGCCCCTTGAGCACCTGGGTCCCCACAACACCCAGAACCTCACAAACCTCTTTTAATGAAGTCGCACCATAAGCAGCCACCTGGTCAAGAAGGCTCAGGCTGTCCCTTACGCTGCCCTCGGCCTCTCTTGCCAACAAAAGCGTTGCATCCTGCTGGAGGCCCATGCCCTCTGCCTGGACTATCTTACCCAGGTGATCCGCCAATTCCGCAGTACCCAGCCTGCGGAATTCATAATGCTGGCACCTCGAATGTATGGTGGCTGGGATCTTCTCTGGTTCAGTGGTTGCAAATATGAAGTACACATGGGAAGGGGGCTCCTCTAAAGTCTTTAAAAGGGCGTTAAAGGCTTCCTTGGTCAGCATATGTACTTCGTCGATGATATAGATCCTGTGCCTGCAACGAGTTGGAAGAAACTGTATATTTTCCCTCAGTTGACGGATTTCATCAATACCACGGTTAGAAGCCCCGTCTATCTCCTGTACGTCAATAGAAGATCCGGCAGTTATTTCCCTGCACACTCCACACTTATTACATGGATCAGGGGCTGGACCGGACTCACAATTCACGGCCTTTGCCAGTATCCTGGCCACAGAAGTCTTGCCGACCCCTCTGGACCCGCTGAAGAGCAGAGCATGGGCAAGACAGTCATTTCTTAGCGCATTTTGAAGTGTCTTGGTCACGTGTGACTGACCAATTACATCTTCAAATGTCTGAGGACGCCATTTTCTGGCAAGGACTAAATAGGACATGAATTAAGGTAAGTTGCTCTCTGGAAAAAAATGATAGCCAGGCACCCCTGCGACACACGAAGGGCCCTGCTGCCGTTGCTTCCTTCCGGACCTGGCGGGGTTCGCATGGTTTCGTTGCGCAGGACCCGGCTATCAAACTGTTGTATTCTTAAAAAATATCTGGCGGAGAGGGTGGGATTCGAACCCACGGTACACCTTTTGGGCGTACACACGATTTCCAATCGGGCCCCTTCGGCCTCTCGGGCACCTCTCCATATCAACTCCCAACCATGGCTCTTCATAGCTGAACCGACATACCTATACTATTATGAGCTTTTGCAAGTCAATATTGATTTCGCTGAAAATACTTCATCTGCTGCGTTGCTTCGATTTCCTCGTCACTGCAGCGTACGCTAAGTACGCTTCATTCCTCGGAAATCTCGCGCCTTGCATCTGAAGCATTTTGAGCGAAATCAGCTCTGAGGGCTATCTACAGTGAATCAATATTTGCATTATCTCTATTCAAATCACTAAATCACCAAATTTTTTGGCGGAGAGGGTGGGATTCGAACCCACGTTACGCCTTTTGGGCGTATTGACGATTTCGAGTCGCCCCCGTTATGACCACTTCGGTACCTCTCCGTATCTCAAATCTACTTCCGCCTTTTCTGAAAAAATGCCTGAATCAGCGATCGGCACTCGTCAGCGAGTGTGCCTTGGCTTACCTCCAGATGGTGGTTCAACCTTGAGTCTTGAACAATATTATAAAGCGTGCCACACGCACCAGCCTTAGGATCTTGGGCACCGTAAACCAGCCGCTTTATCCGGGCAAGGACCATGGCCCCGGCACACATGAAACACGGTTCTATTGTAACATACAGAGTGGTGCCGGTCAGCCTGTAGCTGCCGACTTTTTTTGCGCCTTGTCTCAAGACCAGAATTTCGGCATGCGCCGTAGGATCGCACTGTTTCACGGGCATATTGCCGG
This sequence comes from uncultured Thermodesulfobacteriaceae bacterium, assembly GCA_964584765.1. Taxonomy (GTDB): domain Bacteria; phylum Desulfobacterota; class Dissulfuribacteria; order Dissulfuribacterales; family UBA3076; genus UBA3076. The sequence continues at coordinate 88 of CAZPBZ010000170.1, read as the reverse complement.
CCTTGGCCAATATTTGGCCCTTTTCATCAACAAGCACTGCGCCCACAGGCACTTCACCCTGCCTGGCTGCTACCCTGGCCTGCTCAAG
>CAZPBZ010000169.1:0-4154 GCA_964584765.1 uncultured Thermodesulfobacteriaceae bacterium | reverse complement strand
ATTTATTAAATTGTTCTCCAGTGTCGAAACTGGAAATTTGAAATTAGGTAATGCATCTACATCTTTGTGTTTTTTCCCAATTTCAAGTTTCAAGTTTCAAATTTCACTGCCAAAATACAAGACCAACAAAATATAAACTACTTTTGATTTGTCGTGAAGGATGCCACTATCTGATACAAATCCTCCATAAGCGAAGATACTCCAAATCCGGTAAGGGCTGAAATAGTATAGATCTTGTGACCTTCTTTAGCCAGGATCTCTTTGGCTTTCTCCTTATCGCCCTCATCTGTAATATCGATCTTATTCAAGGCTATTGCCTGGGGCTTTTCAATAAGAGGTGCATGGTATTTTTTTATTTCCTCCCTGATAGTCTGATAGCTGCGCCGGACCGACTCTTTCCCTTGGGAGGCATCCAAAACATACAGCAGAACCTTGGTCCTCTCAATATGCCTTAAGAAATCAAGGCCCATGCCGACGCCCTTGTGGGCCCCCTCAATAAGACCCGGTATGTCTGCTACTACCATGGTCCTGTCATCAGAGAGTTCTACCACACCCAGATTCGGCACAAGAGTAGTAAAGGGATAATCTGCTATTTTGGGCCTTGCCGCGGATATCCTTGCGAGCAGGGTTGACTTCCCTGAATTGGGAAACCCTATGAGACCTACGTCACCAATAAGCTTTAGTTCAAGAAGCAGCCATCGCTCATCCCCAGGCAGGCCAGGCTGGGCATTGCGGGGTGCCTGACGTGTTGAAGACACAAAACGGGCGTTTCCTTTCCCGCCCAGCCCTCCCTTGGCAGCAACCCAGTTCGATAGTGGATCCGTGAGGTCTGCCAGCACAAAAACGTTCTCAGAATCCTTTACTACAGTACCAGGGGGCACTTCTATTACAATATCTGAACCGCTCTTGCCTTGCTGGTTTTTTCCTTTTCCTGCCCGACCCTTTTCTGCCTTGAAGTGACGCTTCCTGCGAAAAGAAAGCAGTGTATTAAGCCCGGTATTCACCCTGAGGATGACATCTCCTCCGCGGCCTCCGTCCCCACCATCAGGTCCTCCCCTGGGGACAAAACGTTCCCGCCGAAAGCTTACACACCCGGCCCCTCCATCTCCAGCCTTGACGTATATTTTGGCCTGATCAACAAAGTCCATAAATCTTCAGCCATCTATATCTACAAATTAAGACTGGTAATTATTCACTCCCTGGCAGGGAGTGTGAACAGATTACGACGACAGAGCTTTGTCGCCCGACAGATCAGGTTGTTGAGGTCAGATTTATCTGTGAATGGAGGGATCAGGAGGCGGTGCTCTGCATAGGGTAAACGCTGACTCGCTTTCGATTTCGTACTATCTCGAACTTCACGACCCCGTCTGCTTTGGCAAACAAGGTATAATCCCTACCCATGCCCACATTTCGTCCTGGATGAAACTTGGTTCCCAACTGACGGACCAGGATGTTTCCGGCCCTTACGATCTGGTCGCCAAAACGTTTTACGCCTCTGCGCTGGCCCTTACTGTCGCGGCCATTGCGTGAACTGCCACCGGCCTTTTTGTGTGCCATGATTAAATCTCCTTAGACACTGATCTCTTTAATCTCAAGGGTAGTGAAAGGTTGTCTGTGCCCGCGCTTGACCTTATAGCCCTTGCGCCTTTTCTTCTTCATAACAACTATTTTTTTACCACGACCGTGCTCCAAAATCTGAGCTCGTACTGTGGCAGCTTCCACTACAGGCCTGCCGATTTTAGTTTGGGTGTTGTCCACCACCATCAGCACTTCAGGTATCTCGACCTCCGAGCCTGCTTCAGCGTCGAGCTTTTCCACCCTGAGCACTTCCCCTGGACAAACCTTATATTGTTTTCCGCCTGTCTTAATAACAGCGTACATGTTTTCCTCCAAGATTAACAAAAAAGAAACGAGACCAGAAATTAACATGAAATCAATAACTGTCAAGGATATTTGACTCTTACTTAGTTACTTTTACCAAACTCGTGATGAAAATTTCCAGGAATGACAGTTAGTGCCGCCTCAAAATGGGAATTTCTCCGATATCTGATCTCTGGAACTCTCCTTTTTTCTACCTTTCATGAAGTTCTTTTCTTGATGCCGTGATTATGCCTCCAAGATGGTATCCGGTCCGCAGATCAGAAATCGCCCTCTTTCTGGCAACTTCGTATTTTTCGGTAGATTCTACAATTCTCTGCAATTCCTGACTAAGCATTTTGCTGACCGAGGAATGTCTTCTTGCAGAAATAACCTTTGCCCTTTGGATTAAATCTTTATCAAGACTGAGCGTTATATTCTGTTTCATTCCCTGTCCCCTTTAGAATGTTCACGTAATATACGTGTAACATGAATGAAACATTTTGGTAAGAATTAAGCTTATATCCCAGTACCATAGGGAATCTGGAACGTAATGGGGGACATCCAATTCATATAACATCACCGGCACTACCTTTCCGTGTCCAATCTCCCGTTTTATAAAAACTGACCCTGGCTCAAATCCGCGTGCCATGACATAATATAGGACACCAGTCACATCCAATCGGGCTTGTCTCACCATACAGCACATAAAATTTGCTTGAATAAATTAGCACGTCTTCCAATCCCACATTAGTCTGCGTCAGTTTGCGTGGGTTTGGGGTTAACATACATGATATAGGGCAGAAAAAGTGTTAGCGTGTACAGTGAAAAAGACCGAAGAGCACACCAAGGACACAAATGGGAAAATAAGGAAGAAAGATACGAGCTAAACCCTGAGGATTGATATGGATGACGAAGTGCTTCCCGGGATGAATAAGTGCTATGAAGAAATGGCGAAAGAAGAAATACACATTATATTCTGAAGCGAGTTGGCGATTAGTTGGCAATTACTTGGCGTTTTTCTGGACAAATTAGGTGATTGAATCAGTTGGTAAGACGAGGGAAACAAAGCATATCTTATCCCATCGTTATTATGCATATGAAGGCAGAACAGGGAGATACACACGGTTGTCAGGTCTTTCACGAGAAAAGCAAAAAGAATTTATACTCCAACATCTTAATATAAATAATAAAGGTAATTTGCAGGATTTCAAGGACATCTTCCCGGAGTTAAGACCCATGGATATTTCAAATCTGTTAAGAGAACTCAAAGAAGAGGGAAAAATTATGCATGTTGGGTCAAGAGGTTTGGACACTGGCGGTTGGCTTAACTTACATTTAGAAAGGGCTTTTTTTAGATTGTAAAGATTGCAACTTCTTGAAATTCCAAATTTAATTACGATTTAAAATACATTTAAAAAGATGCGGATTACAAAAAAATACAACATGCCTCTTTCCGGCGATCTTGTTGGTGATATCCGTTTGCTCATCGAAACTGCCAGGCACAATGTGGCCGTCACTGTTAACGCCGGATTGACCATCCTGTACTGGCAGATCGGCAACCGGATTCGCCAGGATATTTTAAAGGAAAAACGGGCAAGATATGGCGAAGAAATTTTGCCGACACTGTCAGCAAAATTAGCCGTTGAGTATGGGAGAGGCTTTTCCAGGCGTAATCTTTTTAACATGATTAGATTCGCCGAGGTTTTTACCAAGGAATTACTCTCAATACCTTCCACACGTTCCCTTTTTACAATCTTATGGCTCTTTTTTCTTTTTCCATTTACCTCTCTCTGCCTCTTTTTTAATTTTATCCACCCTGTCTGGAAATTTGGACTCTAATAAATCAATTATCTCTCCGGATTTTACCAATGAGGTAAACTGAGCCGTATTGATATTCAAGCCTCTTGTACACTGAGAACTAACAGTATTGAACCTCACATCAAGTTCGCTCGCTATCTTCTTGAAGGCCTCCGTATGACTGAGGCTTTCATTCATTAGTCTTATTACTGGAATCAAATAATCATCGAGATTAGAGTGACCTTTTGCACCTAAAGGCCTTTGATAATTAGGTTCATTGATATTTCCTGATCCGTTTGATCTATTACTTTGCATTTTTGCTCGCTTAACAAGCTTCACAAAATCTTGTGCAAGTATACTTCCAAGATCATCAATAAATGATTTTGCTAAAGAGAATATTTCGTTTGATCGCTCATGGTTAGTTACAAGTTTTAATTTTAATGTTCTGAGATCATTTGGTATTTCTAAATTACTTCGTTTAAAGTTCATTATCGCAT
>CAZPBZ010000168.1:0-4154 GCA_964584765.1 uncultured Thermodesulfobacteriaceae bacterium | reverse complement strand
GGGATAGAACCGGTCTACAAGCTGGTGGATACATGTGCTGCCGAGTTTGAGGCCTGTACGCCTTATTACTATTCAACCTATGAGCAGGAAAATGAGATCCGTTCTTCAAAGAAAAGAAAGGTGGTGATCCTGGGAGGGGGCCCTAACCGGATCGGCCAAGGGATTGAATTTGATTATTGCTGTGTTCACGCCTCATTTGCCCTTAAGGAAATGGGCATAGAGAGCATTATGATCAACAGCAACCCTGAGACGGTCAGCACTGATTATGACACATCTGATAAACTATATTTTGAGCCACTTACCAGGGAGGATGTCCTGAACATTGTTGAACAGGAGAAGCCCGAAGGGATTATTGTCCAGTTTGGAGGTCAGACACCACTCAATATATCCACTTCCCTTGCAGAAGCAGGGGTTACCATTCTTGGAACCAGCCCGGATAGCATTGACCGTGCTGAGGACAGGGATCATTTCCAAAGCCTGCTCAAAAAGTTGAACATAGAGCAGCCTGAAAACGGAATCGCCGTTAATAAAGAAGAGGCAATCCGGATAGCTGACAAGATCGGCTACCCTGTATTGGTCAGGCCGTCCTTTGTCCTGGGTGGCCGGGCCATGGAGATCGTTTATGATCAGGAGGACCTGGAGTTTTACATGGAGACCGCTGTCAAGGTATCTCCCGGGAAGCCGGTACTGATTGACAGATTTCTCGAAGATGCTACAGAGATTGACGTGGACGCCATCTCGGACGGAGAAGATACGATAATCGGCGGAATCATGGAACATATCGAAGAGGCAGGCATCCATAGCGGGGACAGCGCCTGTGTCCTGCCTTCGATTTCTCTGAGCCAAGAAATCCTTGAACAGATCAAGGACTATACCAGGGCAATTGCCAGGGAACTTGATGTGAAGGGGTTGATGAATATCCAGTATGCAGTCAAGGAGGGTATTGTCTATGTCCTGGAGGTAAATCCAAGGGCCTCAAGGACCGTCCCCTTTGTCAGCAAGGCCACTGGTGTTCCTTTAGCCAAACTTGCCACAAAGGTTATTATGGGAAAACGCCTGAAGGATCTTGGCCTTACCCAAGATGTTAGGCCTTCACACATCTGTTGCAAGGAGTCGGCTTTTCCTTTTGCCCGGTTTCCCAATGTGGATACCATACTTGGACCCGAGATGAGATCCACAGGCGAGGTGATGGGTATAGACAGCTCTTTTGGCCTGGCCTTTGCCAAGTCACAATTGGCTGTGGGACAGAAACTGCCTCTTTCCGGCACGGTGTTCATCAGTGTTAAAGATAAAGACAAAAAGGCATCACAGGGTATTGCAGCCATGCTCCATGATGCGGGATTCAAGATTGTGGCTACCGGGGGTACTTCCGCCTTTCTTTTAGATCACTGGATTCCGAACAAACAAGTCAACAAGGTGAGGCAGGGAAGGCCCCATATCGTGGACATGATCAAGAACGGGAAGATTGATCTGATTATAAACACCACGAGCAACAAGAGGGCCATCTCTGAGTCTTACTCCATTCGGCGAGCCGCCCTTGCATTCGATATCCCATATAGTACAACCATTGCCGGTGCTAGAGCCACGGCCCTGGCTATCAAATCAATGATTGAAGGTGAGTTTGATGTTAAGACAATCCAGGAATATCATGGCTGACCGAAAAAACAGAGGTTTTCGGCCAAGCACTGATTATTCACTCACTGCCAAGGAGCGTGAAGGGTTACCGTTATGATAATTTTACCATCAAGATCACTGCGTGAAGAATGCGGAGTGTTCGGGGTGTTTGGGCATCCAGAAGCAGCCAAGCTTACTTATTTTGGCCTTTATGCCCTGCAACACAGGGGGCAGGAAAGCGCCGGCATATTCAGCTCCGACGGCAAGGTAGTGCAGGAGCATAAATCCATGGGCCTTGTAAGTGAGGTATTCAACGAGGCCAGGCTAAAGGATCTTAAAGGGCATATAGCCATAGGACATGTACGCTATTCCACTACCGGGTCTTCAGTTTTGCAGAATGCCCAGCCCTTCTGCGTATACCATGCCGGACACACCCTTGCCGTAGCCCACAACGGAAACCTTGTGAATGCCCGTTATATTCGGAAAGAGCTTGAAAGACATGGCTCTATCTTCCAGACTACCATGGACAGCGAGATAATCATCCACCTTTTGGCAAAGGCCGGGGGCCGAGGGCTGGATGGTGCCATAGCAACCACCATGAGGCTTATCAAGGGGGCCTACTCAGTGGTTATGGCTACTGAGAAAAAATTAATCGGCTTCAGGGATCCCCTTGGCTTTCGTCCCTTGTGTATCGGCAAACTGAATAACGCTTACGTTCTGGCCTCTGAGACCTGTGCGCTGGACCTCATTCAGGCCGATTACCTCCGGGATGTGGCACCTGGTGAAGTAGTAGTAATAGACGCCAACGGGCTTAAATCATTCCAGGGAATTGAGGCAGTAAAAAGCGCAAACTGCATCTTTGAATTTATCTACTTTGCCCGTCCTGACAGTAACATCTTTGGACAAAACGTCTATACGTTCAGAAAGACCCTTGGGGCCGCCCTTAACAATGAGACAACGGTAGATGCGGACCTGGTAATGCCCTTTCCGGATTCCGGGAATTATGCCGCAGTAGGTTATGCCCAGGCCGCCAACCTGCCTCTTGAGCTTGCTGTAATAAGAAATCACTATGTCGGCCGTACATTTATTCAGCCCAGCCAGTCCATGAGGGATTTTGGGGTAAGGATTAAGCTAAATCCTGCAAAAGAGGCCATAAAGGGCAAAAAAGTGGTAATAATTGAAGATTCGGTCATAAGGGGTACAACTACCAGGACGAGGATAAACACAGTAAGGGAGGCTGGAGCCAAGGAGATAATCCTGCTCGTTAGCTGCCCACCCACCCGTTTTCCCTGTTACTACGGCATTGATTTTCCTACCACGGGCGAGCTGATAGCTGCCAAGCAATCCGTGGAGGAAATCCGCAAATTCCTCGAGCTGGACGGACTTCACTACCTGGACATCAAATCAATGCTGAAGGCTGCAGGTGGAGACTCTCGGCGTTTTTGCCTTGCATGTTTCAATGGCGAATACCCGCTCCCTGTAGATGAATGTGCTGGAAAGCTCGGGCTGGAGAGACCGAACGCCCAAAGACAAAATAGAGATTAGAAAGCGCAGGGATCAAGATACGCAAGAGACCGTTTGAACGATGGCTTTGTAAAGAATGCCATGCACGGGTGATCTGGGTAAAAAGTATGCCCCTAACTATGAAGCGGTTTCTCTGAACGTATTTCGAAATTCGGTGATTACGGTTTTCATTTTTGCAAGAAAATTCACTTCCGTAGGGCATGATTCACACTGATAGTTATTTGGACAAGGAACCATGGAGCGGTTCCCCATTTTCATACGACGCAGTCGCGGCGTCTTTTCATCCGGCACCATTTCAATACAGCCTGTGGGGCAAATGTAAGTACAGGCACCACAGCCTATACATATATCCGATGCCACATTAAAGGGAGTAGCCACCTTACGATCGATACCCCTATTGGCAAGCCCTATTGCACTGACGCCGACGATCTCCTCGCAGAAGCGGACGCAGAGACCGCACAGGATACACTCATTTGCCTCCCTCTTCTTGAACATGGAGGACTCGATACCCATCTGTTTGGCCATGGTCCGGATCATCGGGATTTCAGGACACCTGGCCAGCAACAGTTCTACAATCATCCTTCTGATCTGCCTGACCCTGGAAGTGTCGGTAAAGACCTCCATGCCTCCTTCTGCGGGAAAATTACAGGATGTTACCAGGCTTCGCCGCTTATTATGAACGACTTCAACCATACAGAGGCGACAGGACCCATACGGCTTGAGGGCCTCGTGATAACAGAGTGTGGGAATAAAGACACCGGCCTTCCTGGCCGCATTGATGATTGGCGTCCCCTGGTCGACCTCGACCCTCAGCCCATCAACTATTATAGGTACTTTCACTACTTGTTCTCCTGAGCCGCTTGCAAATTTCTGAGTTTCGCAAGCACCTCTCCAGATTGCCTACCTGACTCTAACCGCCTCCAGCTTACACAGGCTGTAACAAATACCGCACTTGATACACTTCTGAGGGTCTATCCTGTGTGACAAGTGCGGTATTTGTTACAGCCTGTGTAAGC
>CAZPBZ010000167.1:0-4182 GCA_964584765.1 uncultured Thermodesulfobacteriaceae bacterium | reverse complement strand
GAGACCCTTGGCCTTGAGTTGTAGTTGGAAGACATGGTAAAACCATAAGCCCCGGCGCTCATGACCGCGAGCAAATTACCTTGATTAAGGTCCGGCATGGGCCGTTCCCTGGCGAGAAAGTCCCCTGTCTCACATATAGGCCCCACTATGTCTGCTGGATGTAAATGCCTGTCGGTCTCTATTACAGGCAGTATCTCATGGTATGCCTCGTAAAGACTGGGACGGGCAAGGTCATTCATGGCGGCATCAACGATATAAAACCGCTTTTCCTCAGTATCCTTGGTGTAAAGTATCTTTGTCACCAAAATGCCGGCGTTGCCGACAATGGACCTTCCGGGTTCTATAATCAGGCAGTGAGGAAGATCCTTGACCTCATACAGGAGTGCCTTGGCGTAAGCGTCAGGCTCAGGTGGAATTTCGTCCCGGTATCTTATGCCAAGGCCGCCACCTACATCAATGAACTTGAGTCTTATTCCAAAGCCCTCAAGCTTCTGCAACAGGGACTTAATTCTCCCTATCGCGTCCACAAAGGGCTCAACCTGGATTAGCTGAGAGCCTATGTGGCAGTCTATCCCCACTACATCAAGCTCATCTCTGTCTGATGCAACCTTATAAGCATCCAATGCTTGGGACATGGGCAGGCCGAACTTGTTTTTCTTAAGGCCAGTGGAAATATATGGATGGGTATTTGCATCCACATCAGGGTTTACCCTGAAAGAGACCCTTACACAGCATTTAAGGCGTCGCGCCTGTCTGGAGATGGCATCCAGCTCTTCCATAGACTCCACATTAAACATGAGGATATCCGCCTTTGCGGCCTCGCGGATCTCCTTTTCGGTCTTGCCGACACCTGAGTAAACGATCCTGTCTGCTGGAATTCCCGCTTTGAGTGCCCGGTGAAGCTCTCCTCCTGAGACAATGTCAGCGCCGGCCCCCAATTCTCCCAGGAGATTTAATACAGCCAGGTTGCTGTTTGCCTTGACAGCAAAACATATCAAGTGCGGGTACCTGGAAAAGGCCTTATCAAAGGCATTGAAATGACGGGTCATGGTAGCTGAACTGTACAGATAGAAAGGGGTCTTTACCTTACTGGCTATTTCCTTTACCGGTACGTCCTCGCAGTATAATTCTCTGTCTTTATAATTGAAGTGATTCATTGCTCATAAGATTTTTCTTTGACAACCTCCACCTCTGCAGTGTCAGATGAAGGGCTTTCATTCGGCGGATCTGCCTTGTCCACTGCAGTTACCCAATAAGAATATAGTCCGCTGGGTAAAACAGTCCGGTCCAGAAACCTGAATACAGGTAAAGGCTTATTATTCAGTTTGTCTATTAGTTCATCCGGTCCTTTTCTGTATACAATATAACCTGAAATGTCAGACTCTGTTTCTTCCTGCCAGAAGAGTTCAACTCCATCGGCAGACCGGACAGCAACCAGTCCCACAGGTGCTGCCGGCGGGATAATATCTATCGGCTGCACTGTGGTTTCATGCGTACAGAGTCCCTCAATCTCAGTGCCGTGATATGGTAGAACTGCCGCCACCCTATATTGATAACAGGCCTTTTTTTTTGCCGAGAGATCGAGATAGCCTGTGGAATCCACTAAACCAGGGAGAGTCTTCCATTTATCCGTCCCTGTCCTGGCCCGGTAGATCCTGTATAAAAGTTCTTTGTCCACAGGCCTGCCATCTCTCCATTTTGAGGGTGCCTGCCAGGAGAGATAAATCCCGTCTTTGGTTAACTGAACCATGAACCCTGAAGGCGCAGATGGCAAAACGTGCCAGGCCAGAGAGACCTGATTTGACGTATCGCTGACATTCAGCCAGCCCTTTACAGTGCAAACCTTGTATATATATTGCATGCCGGAGCGCACGGTTCGATCTTCATAGACCATCTTCCTTGCTTTTTCCGGTTTTGCATCAAAAGGGACCTCAATAAGCTGCCCAAAAGGCGGCGGGCACCCCTCACAATACTCCTCAAGCGGTATCTCTGCCTTCAACAGCCTAAAGCCCTTGATCCTGACAAGAGGACTGCCGTCTCTGTTTCTTACAGGAACACTCCATTTTAGCTCAATGCCTTCTGGGATAACCTTATAGCTCAAGTCCTTGATAGCCTTGGGCCGGAGGGTACCAGGAGGGACAGGAGGTGCCTTGCGCCCACAGGACGCTAATAAAATGCAAAAAGCAAAAATGATTAACCTTTTCCAAGAAATTATCTGGGCGATATTATTCATGCGTCATTTTTTCTCCGCCTTTGCCAGTGCCTCGGCTACTCGCTCGGGTGCTGTGCCTCCCGGACAGTGCCTTGCTCCCACAGAGCCCTCTATTGACAGCACCTCAAATATATCCTCGTCTATAAGAGAAGAAAATGCCTTTAGGTCTTCAAGACTCATATCTGTAAGCTCTTTGCCCTGGGAAATGCACTGAGAAACCGCCTTGCCGACCACTGAATGGGCCTGCCTGAAAGACATACCTTTTTTCACAAGGTAATCAGCAAGGTCAGTGGCAGTAAGAAAACCCTGTGTCACGATCCGGGAAATATGCTCTTTCTTTGGGACCAGCCTGGCCACCAGGGCAGCCATTATCTCCACTGAGGCGCATACAGTATCAACCGCGTCAAAAAGTGCCTCTTTGTCTTCCTGAAGGTCCCTGTTGTAGGCAAGGGGAAGGCCTTTGATAATAGTAAGAAGAGACATCAGGTGGCCATAGACCCTGCCGGTCTTTCCGCGCACCAATTCAGGCACATCGGGGTTCTTTTTCTGGGGCATGATGCTTGAGCCGGTACAGAAGCTGTCAGGCAGATCCACAAAACTGAACTCTGCAGAGGTCCACAGAATCAGTTCCTCAGACAGCCTGCTCAAATGGGCCATTGCAATGCTTGCCGTTGCCAGAAACTCGATAATAAAGTCCCGGTCGCTTACTGCGTCCAGGCTGTTAGCAGTAATTCCTTGAAAGCCCAGCTCCTCAGCCACGTATTCCCTATCTATTGGGAAGCCGGTCCCGGCCAGGGCCGCACTTCCAAGGGGACAAATATTTACCCTCTTTCTGCAGTCTTGGAGCCTATCCCTGTCACGCCTGAACATTTCAAAATAGGCCAGCATGTGATGTGGCCAGAGAACCGGCTGTGCCCTCTGGAGATGGGTGTAGCCAGGGACTATCAGGTCCTCGTGGGCCCTTGCCTGTTGCAAAAGCGCTTCCTGCAGCAATGAAAGGAGTCCATCCAGGCGATCGATTTCTTCTCTCAGGTAAAGTCTGGTGTCTGTAGCAACCTGATCATTACGGCTTCTGGCTGTGTGGAGCCTTTCCCCGGCCTCTCCAATGCGCTTAATCAGGGCCTGCTCGATGTTCATATGTACATCCTCAAGCTCGTGGCTCCATACAAAGTCTCCTGACGCGATTTTCTCCTCTATCTCGCCAAGACCCTTAATTATGGCCTCTGCGTCTTTATCTGAGATAATCCCCTGTCTTGCCAGCATGCGGGCGTGGACCTTGCTGCCCGCTATGTCCTGGCGATACAGTCTGCGGTCATAGTGGACAGAGGCTGAAAACCCCTCCACCATTTTTTCAGTGGCCTCCTGGAATCTGCCGCCCCAAGGTTTTTCTGAGGCCTTTTTGTCCTCATTCATAGTCTTGTGTACTTGCTGATTCCGCCATTTCCCCCATGGGATATGAGCCCAACCATTCCAGAAAGGTGCAGCCTTTTCTGATGGCCTTGATTCCATCCCGTACGGTCGGGTCTTCTATGTGGCCTACAATATCTACATAGAACAGGTATCTCCAAGGCTCGTTTTTTACCGGCCTGGACTGTATTTTGGTAAGGTTTATTCCAAGTTTTGCCAGGGGCTCAAGTAACCTGAACAGTGAGCCCGGACGGTCCTCAAGGCTTAACAGCAGGGAGGTCTTGTCTTTCCCGCTTGGCTTGGGACACTCATTGCCGAGAACCAGGAACCGGGTGGTGTTACCTGCAAAGTCCTCGATGTGTTTGGCAACTGTCTGAAGGTTGTATGTGCGGGCTGCCAAGGGACTCGCAATGGCCGCTACGGAAGAATCAACCGCTGCCCATCGGGCTGCCTGGGCAGTGCTGACCACCTCTTCTGTCGGGACTACCCGCATGTTACGTTGCAGCCATCCCCTGCACTGGGCCAGAGCATGGGGATGGGAAAGAATGCGGCGGATCTTGTCT
>CAZPBZ010000166.1:0-4195 GCA_964584765.1 uncultured Thermodesulfobacteriaceae bacterium | reverse complement strand
ACCAGCAAAATTGTGCTTGACTCAAAGGAGATGGCCCGGGCCCTTACAAGAATGGCCCACGAAATCATAGAACAGAATAAGGGGATAGAGGATCTCGCCCTCATTGGCATCAGGACAGGCGGAGTACCATTATCCGAACGTCTGCAGCAGCTAATCGCTGCCATAGAGGGGACCATGCTCCCAGTCGGTATTTTGGACATTACTCTCTATCGGGACGACTGGAGTACCTTGAGCCAGCATCCCATAGTCAGGAAGACTGATATTTCATTCTCTATTGACAACAAGAATATAATAATGGTGGACGACGTCCTTTACACTGGACGTACCATCAGGGCTGCTCTGGACGCCTTGATTGACTTAGGCAGACCGCAGAAGATACAGCTCGCTGTCCTCGTGGACAGGGGAAGACGGGAGCTTCCGATCAAGCCTGATTTTGTAGGGCTTTCTCTCCAGACTTCAACCAATGAACACGTAAACGTTTTTTTGAATGAAATCGCAGGGATAGATGAGGTTGTCCTGGAGGAAAAAGCCTAAAAAAATGCCTGATATCCGGAAAATTACCTGGATATCCGAGACGGCTTCTACCAATGACCTTGCCAAAGAGGATTTTCAAAAAAAGGGAACTCTATGGCACTGTTTTGTTGCAGATTCCCAGACCAGAGGCAGGGGCAGAAAAGGCCGGAGATGGATTTCTCCTCCCGGTACCGGCCTGTATCTATCGATTGCCGTCCCAAGGCCTGGAATTCTGGAGGCCTGGTTTCCTCTAACCTGTGCCGTTGCATCATCAACCGCCATACAATCCCTTCTCACCAGGTCTCGCTGTTCAAAGCTGCCATCCGTCAGAATAAAATGGCCTAACGACCTGTATTTGGGGGATGGAAAGATAGCCGGCATGCTTTGCGAGCTGGCAAGCGGATCTGAAGGTTCTGCCTGGATAATCGGAATAGGCATAAACATTAGTACTCCGAAAGATGCCTTCCCGGAAGATCTCAAGGAAAAGGCATGTTCCATATCAAGCGCTACAGGTTGCCGGGTATCTCGAGATTCTCTTCTTGATGAGCTGCTCGCCTATCTTTCTTTCTGGCTGGAAAAGATATATGAAGCGGATATCTCAGCTATTTGTAACTTCCTTGATAAAACGGAAATAACAGGCTTAATTCCCGAACCCAGGATAGAATCGCAGATGCATGCACATACTCGCAGATTACAATCACCAGATAACTCAATCACTAAATCACCAAATCACCTCGGCATCACCATGGGCTGTCCGGCAGGAATCGGTCCTGAAATTATTATAAAGGCATTTGCTGCCAATCCTGAATGGTTGCTGTCCCCTCCGGCAGTCGTCATAGGGGACATGAACATACTTAAAAGGGCATCAAAGGCACTTGATATCAACATTCCTATTAAGTCCTGGATGCCCGGCGATCCCTTTTCCGGCAGTGCGATACATGTAATTACCCGGACCGGCCTTAACATTGAGGATGTACCTTGTGGTAAGCCGAACTCCGCTACCGGAAAGGCATCTTTTGAGTATATCGCCGAGGGTATTAAACTCTGCCAGGAAAAGAGGCTCTCCGGCCTTGTGACTGCTCCTATCAGCAAGCTGGGCCTTAAGCTTGCCGGCATCGACTATCCGGGGCATACTGAGATCCTGGCTGACAGGACCAACACGAAAAGATACGCCATGATGCTGGCAGGTGATAAGCTCCGGGTAACCCTTGTGACCATACACTGCCCCTTGAGGGAGGTGGCAGACAGCATCAGCACGGAAAAGATTTTTCAAGTAATTTCCCTTACGGATTTTTCATTAAAAAATGAATTTGGTCTAAAAGAACCAAAGATTGCCGTGGCCGGGCTGAATCCGCACGCAGGCGAATCCGGGATGTTTGGTAATGAGGAGGAACAGGTCATAACACCCGCTATAGAAATGGCCAGGGAAAAGGGCATAATGGCCAGAGGACCTTATCCCCCGGACACAGTGTTTTATCAGGCTATCAATGGGAAATTTGACGCTGTAGTCTGCCAATATCATGACCAGGGGCTGATCCCTTTTAAGCTTATTCATTTCCGGGACGGGGTCAACTTGACCTTAGGTCTTCCAATAATCAGGACTTCAGTAGACCACGGGACCGCATATGATATAGCCGGTACAGGAAAAGCGGATTACGCCAGCCTTGAGGCAGCAATCAGGCTCGCATCGAAGATAGTGGTGAATCGACGAACCTTTGAACGCCTGCACTCTTTCTAAGCTGCTTGTAACTTGACTCTACAAGGGTAAAGGGATATGGGTAGTTAATCAAAACAACTCGTAAACAGTTATTGGGAGTGAAGTGATGTGAAGCAAGATATTCTTCGCACGTGCATAGATCCGTCAGGGGTTTTTATTTGTGCCCTTCACCAACCATCTTACAAAGTCGTAAACCTCAGACAGGCCGACGCCTTGGCTGTGCTGGGCCACGATTCAGACGGCAATGCAATCAATAACCAGGCCAACTTTCCACGGGGCGACCTTGCTATTAATAATGCGAGCCGGGTCTGTGAGATCCCCAATGCCTTTCCTTTCTGGGGTGCTACATACATTCTTCATGACCAGGCCAGGCAATTCTCAAAAGACCCGGAACAATTCAGATTCACAAGATGCGATGAGGAATCGGATAAGCCTTCACCATTACTGAAAGACCTGTTGAATGGGTGTCTAAAAGGTTCGAACGAAAAGGCATATTCACTGAAAGATCTCCCAAGGTCTGTTCTTTTGTCCCTGGCCCAGACATCCAGAGACCGTGAACTCCTCAAGGCCATCGCCCATTTGGCATGCAACTTTGAATTGGATAATAACCGGAACCCGGTCGGTGTGAAATATGAAAACGATAAACAAGGCCGACCCAAACCGGTTCTGTTCGATCAGGAGCTCTTTGAGGTGCTTGGTAACAATATAGCCTGTCCGGATAATTATAAGCTGGCCATGGTATTGATACCCGGAATTCAGGGGACCAGTCCGATTGTCGGCGAATACACATCCGGAGCTCAGACACACATATGGGAGTATCTCAGAGCCGACAGCTACATCCCATGGGGTCATTATGCATCTAATATGGCCCACGACTGTGTGAGGTACAGGGCAAAGGAATTGCTTCCCGAAGACGTGACCGGCCTGCGTCACCTCTATTACCAGCGGGTCTATACTCAAATGGCCCTCAACCTCAATATTGCGCATGGAATTGCCCGGAAAGACAAGAATACCTTATCAGCCCATGAACTTGAATCCTTGAGGCAGGCGGTTGTAAAAGAAGTTGCAAGCAGACTGGAAAAAGGAGAAGAGCTACCTTACACAGCCACCCTTTGGGGCTGGAACTATGGCTTTGATTTCTCTCCATCAGGATACAGATTACATGCATCCCACCAGCAAATTCATCAGCAGTTTGCGCTGATACCTCCCAATGTGAAATCCATAGACACAGAGGAGGCTGGCTCAAAATCAATCCCCACCTATGCAGTGGGAGACCAGGTGGCCCTTTTTACAGCGCTTTATGAAAAGTCCTATGGCCGGCCTTTTTTTAAGACCTATTTAAGGGCAATCCGTTCTAATAAACGACTGGACAAGAAAGAGGACCTGGCATCAAGTCTGATTGTCTACGAAGATGAAAACGTCATGGTCCATATTCCCAAAGCCCAGCGCTCCCAAGGCGAGGTCCGGATTATGACCACTTGCCCTGTGGGTAATGTGCTTGATGCAGGCCCGGAGATCCGAAACTCCCTGGACCAGTGCATCAGACTCGTAATCCAGACTCTGGACAGACTGGGGGCCCGGATAGTCACGGGTTATGAAATCTCAAAGCGCTTCAATAATCCAGATATGGATCAGCGCCTCTTTTACTGCTTTCTGCCCAGACTTCCCGGTTCCCCGGGTGCTTTCAGCGAAAGGCAAGAAAGATGGATCACAGGTCACTATCCGGAAGATTACGCAGAAGCCTTCAGAAGGGCCATGAAATCTAGTCCAGCCTGACTGACGGGAACAATTTCTGATCCGTATGAGGCAGGAACAGGCATGAGACATAGTGTTCCATGAACCGCGGGCTATCGCTGAGGTCAAAGTGTGTCATCATCCGTGCGACCTCGTACAGCTCTTTTGTAACAAGCCATGAAACAGCCGAGGCCTTTGCCCCGAGGAGAGAGCTGTTGCCTGCAAAAAAGA
>CAZPBZ010000165.1:0-4216 GCA_964584765.1 uncultured Thermodesulfobacteriaceae bacterium | reverse complement strand
GCTGACCACATGCTCGTAAGTACAGATACCAGTAGGTAGTACCTGGGGTATATCCCAATCGGATATGGTTGGAAAACCCCAGTTTATAGCCCCGGCTGCATTAGCATACCATTCATCCGAGACCGGACCAAAGGCAATAACAAAGGCAAATGTCCGATCCTTGTTATAGATCAGGTTACCCCTGAAATCACCAGGCTTTATGCCACCAAAGGCAAGTGCAACGCGGCAGGCAAAGCCCATGGCAAATATTGCAGAGGTATATGTTGGCCCAAAAGGCACAAGGCGTGTGGACCAACCGATCTGAACCTTCTGCTTTGCCAATTGATCCGGCATGGATATCCCGTCGGTCTGATCATGCATAAATATATAGAGGTTCTTTTGCTGCAATTCCAAAGCAATTTTTTCAGCCACCTCCGGATCCGAAGGAGTGCCAAGTATTGCTGCAAATCCCGGGGCAGTACCATCGACGAACTCTACGCCGCGCTTACGGAAAATTACATCATCCGCTGCTCCAAGCCACAGGCGATCATCTGTGGGGTCCTCGGTCTTTGCATAAAAATCAGATTCCTCAACGTAACGCATGGCCTCATGCATTTCCTCGGCAAAAAAAGTAGCCATCCCGGCATCCAGGGCCGGTGCCAGATACGGCAGCCATACCTGGTCGCTAACCGGTGCAGGAAGCAACTTTCGACATTCCTGAAAGATTTCCTTCATGTCCCCCAGTTGTTTTACCGGGGCCCCCAGAATGCTGTAAATTACCGGCAGGTAGTAGGCAGTATTGGGAAAGCCGACCTTTTGCTCAGGCCCATACTTTTTCAGGGCTTTTTCATAGTTTTCTTCAGCCATGTCCACTATCTTGTGGGCCCCTCGAATCGCGGCTGAACATATAATCTTCGACATTACAATCCTCTCTACATCATTCCCCTTATCAGTGCCTCTGTCAGTGCGACTGCCTTGGGGTGCATCATTACCATGAGTTCGCCCCCGGCAAGCAGCAAAGTTGAGGCAGTTACGGCCTCCATGAGCACTCCCCGGCGCTCTTGGTCCCCCATATGGGTATCACTTGGTAAACGGCACTCCTTGGTCTTCCAGACCTCCCTTCCGAGATTGCATATGAAGGGTACCTGGAGCTTCTCATCCTGCTGGGTCAAGGCTGCCAGCCTTATACGCTCCATGACTGAGTATGAGTATTCAATGCCATAACCTACAGCCCCGATAGCGGGATCCATCAAGACCTGATCCAGGGATAATCCAAGGGTCTCCAATAAAATATTCAGTTGCTTGGCAAGATTTACGTCAATGGGCGTGGATGCCACAACCGGAAGCTGAAAGGCCATGGCTGTGGCCCCTAAGGAACGATAATTTGCATCACTCAGAGGACCCAAACATACCTTGCGATTGCCCACGAGGTTGGTCACCTCTCTCAAGGTCTCTGTATCTTTTTCAGCATTTCCGCAACCCCAGAGGATCACAGGCACATCTATTCCATCTATAACTGATTGGGCCACTTTGGCTGCCTCGCTTGAGGGCCGGTTCATGTCGTTAGGATCAGTGCTGACAAGGGAAAGACAAATGGCTTCTGCGCCATAGTCGTTTACGCATTTCCTGGCCCATGCAACAGGATCAGAAAACACATCGGAATAATACTTGCCTAACACATCAGTCCAGTCTTCCGGCTCTGAGTCCAGGACATTATAGGCAACTCTGGGTACATGGGGCATATTTCCTTCAAACATATGAAAGGGCAAAGTAGATGCCCCACCAACGGTCAGCGCCTTTTCACCCTCACCCAGGCTTACCTCCCGGATGACGCCGGTACAGGATTCTGTAAAAAGGTTTCCCGGTACAGAGCCTGCCCTCTCGGAAAGAGCCCTGGTTTCTTTTGGAAGCTCAGCAACAGAGAGACCCTCTATTCCGGTTAGTGCAGTTGTAACAGGGACCTCTTTTTTTGCTTCGGCCTTTACCTCCTCAGTCACCGGAGCGGTTTTGGGTTCGGGAGTGGGCGGGACTTCTGCTTTCTCCGGCACCTCCGGCTCGGCAGGAACCGGCACAGGGGCTATTTCCCCGGACTCTGCCTTCAGAAGACCGGCCTTTGCCTTTTTATCGTCCGGCTCCAACTCCAGGGCCAGCTTGAAGGCCTTCAAAGCCCCATCTACATCACCTTTATACAGACAGACATTGCCTGTGGCGACAAAGCGTATCACCCATTTCCGCTGCCACTCTTCGGGACTCAGTCCCTCAGGACACGGCGGGACTCCTTCAGGCACGGCCGGCGCTGCCGCCTCCTCTGCCGGTGCAGCGATTTCAAGGGCCTCCCTGGCCTTTTTCAGTCCTTCCCCGGCCTTTTGATCCTCCGGATCAATTGCCAATGCCTTTTCAAAGGCATCAAGTGCTCCGGCTGCATCATTTTTATGGAGGAGCACATTGCCTTTGGCTACAAGGTTAACTACCTCCTTGTGCCTGGCCTCTGCCTCCGGTTTTTCCAGCTTTTCCCCGGGGGCAGCAGCCTCATCAAAAGGAACTGTTACCTGTTCGGCTGTATCCGAGTGCAAAAGGAATTCCGCCTCAAAGAATCGCCTCAGGGCCTCAAGCTGATCCTCATTTATGCCCAGACCTTTGCGCAGGGCCTCAAGCCCCGACCTGAGGGAGGTTAACGCGCTCCTCTCACGGTTTGAAAGCGCACTGCTTTCCCTCTTCGCGGCCAATCCCTTTACAGCTTGGGCATGTCCCTGCCCGGCCTTGGTCTTTGCAAGTTCTGCGGTAAGCCGCTCTATTTCGGTTTCCTTTTGGCCGGCAATTGCCTTTGCTTCCTCTGCCTGCCTCTTAAGACCGGAAATCTCTAATGTTATTCTCTCTTTTTGCTTTACGACAAGATCTCTTGATGCCTGGGCCTCTGCCTTGGCCTGCTCAAGTGCCTTTTCTATCTCCGCTTTTGCGTCTTCCTCTGCATTAGACACTATCAGTTCTATGGCCTCGGAACTCCTCAGCCTTGGTTCAAATGTCTTTGCCTCTGGTCTTGGAGAAAGACCCGCAAGGGAGACTATCTCCGGGACTGCCTGTTCCCATTCAATGGCCATAACGTGGACCCCGGCTACTCCTGGTATTTCACGGACCTGCTTTATGATATCTACGCAGATATTGATACCTTCTTCCTTTGGGTCCTTTGCGCCTTTCAGGCGTTCAATAACATCATCCGTAACATCAAGGCCCGGCACGAATTTTTTCATATATCGCGCCATGCCAACCGACCTTGGGGGCGTTACCCCTGCAAGGATATAGACTTTTTCATGGAGACCAAGGTCTCTCACGATCTCCATAAACCTGGCAAACTTTTCGACATTGTAAATAATCTGGGTCTGCATGAAGCTTGCGCCGGCCTCTACCTTCTTGGCCACTCTTATGGGCCTATACTCAAATGGGTCGGCAAAGGGATTTGCCGCCGCACCGAGAAAAAGCCTTGGTTCATGAGACTTGATTTCATCACCGCACTGGAATTTTTTATCATCCCGCATGGCCTTGACCATACCCAAGAGCTGTATGGAGTCCATGTCAAAGACACCCTTTGCCTGGGGATGGTTTCCGAACTTCTGGTGATCTCCGGTAAGACACAAGAGATTTTTTATGCCAAGTGCCGAAGCCCCCAGGATATCTGATTGTATGCCGATGCGGTTTCTGTCCCTGCAGGTCATCTGCATCACAGGCTCCACACCTTCTGCTAATGCAATAAGCCCTGCGGTCAGGCTGGACATCCTTACTATAGCTGTCTGACAGTCTGTTATATTAACAGCATCTACATGGCCCTTGAGAATACGGGCCTTATCACGGACTACATCAAAATTGCCGTTTTGGGGTGGGCCGAGTTCTCCGGTCACTGTGAACTGACCTGAGATTAAAACTTGTTCTAGATTGCTTCCTGATATCACGGTAGCAAGTCCTCCCTGATCCTGCGACGCGGCCCGCCATGACCAGACGGTCTCCAGTCGCGAATGGGCACGATCTCTCTGAGTAGTTGGTCCTGTTTTCGACCGGTCAATTTTTCACAGATCTGATGCCATATGCAAGGCACATCCTTATTGATCTCGCATCTGCCCCCCACAGAACCTCCACATGGCCCATTGGACAAGCTCTTGGCACACCTTGCGACAGGGCAAAGTCCGCCAGTCAGGTGTAATACGCAGGCCCCGCAACCGGCACACATCTCGGCCCACTCGCCGCT
>CAZPBZ010000164.1:3166-4246 GCA_964584765.1 uncultured Thermodesulfobacteriaceae bacterium | reverse complement strand
TTACCAGAATAAGAGGATTTGTATAAAAAATCCGCCAGGTGGTTGCAGGCTCCTCGCCATCATCGGAAAAAGCCAAGCCCATGGCTACTGCCTCTGGCACCTTGCCCTTTTTATTCCAGCCATCCTGCCAATCCTCAGGGGTGGATTCATCCTGCAATGTACCCTGATATGTAAACGCCAAAGAATCTATCCCATTTACAATCGAAAGGCCCCAGCCCTGTTCCATCAGGTCCTCTTTATCTTCCGTATCTATTCTGTCAGGAAGAGCCTCTTTCAGATCTTCAGGCCTGGTGATGACCTTCTGAGCATAGATAAGTTCTTTCCCTCTCTCATCAAAACGATAAACCACCTTGAAAAGACCACCTGCCTGAGAGCCTAACGGCACGTGGGTAGTCACAAAGGAGACTTCGTTCTCTTCCCCATGAAACTCAGAAAAATCCTTGAGATCAGATCCATCTTCCCTCACCACGGCCCTGAGCTGTCTGCCTAAAAGTCCTTCAATGGCGGATACAACTATCAGACGTTCGTTGATCTCTTTTCCCCTGCTGTAGGCCCTCAGTCCTGTACGAACAGACATGGAAAGAATAAGGACCAAAACAGCAATAAGAGAGACAGAAATCAAGAGTTCAAGAAGTGTGAAGCCTGATAAAGATTTGGTGATTTGGTGATTTGGTGATTTGGTGATTATTTTTTTTCTCATATTTACTTTGCCGGTATCCAGCTTGTTAATACAAAGGGATGTGCATCATACGGAGGTTGTACAGTAAGAATAAGCTCCTTCAGCTCAGGGATTTCAATCTCTTTCTCTTCCTGGTCCTGGGCCGTTATCTTCAAGACCAGGTCCTGAATCTCCACCTTATAGCTCCACCCGGGATGGTCTTCTACGTCCTCCTCACTTGAAGACAGGGATTCAAACTCATGGGGCAGCAATCCATAAAGCACAGACTCTGCTATATACGCTGCCTCTCTAGCCATATCGCCCCTAAAGGCCTGCCTGTGGCCCTGCGCAAAGCCTGAAAGCAACACTCCAAGCGCAATACCCATTATTGCCGTAGCAACCAGGACCTCTATGAGGGTGAA
>CAZPBZ010000164.1:0-3066 GCA_964584765.1 uncultured Thermodesulfobacteriaceae bacterium | reverse complement strand
GTATCAGCCCCAGGAACCTGTCTATCACTATCCGGTCCAGACGACCTCCTTCCCACTTGAGATCAATTTCCCCACCGCTTGAACTTCCATCAGGATAAAAGGTCACGGCATGAACACCTGGTTCCACTTCCCCCACTCCCTCGCCTTCTACCTGTATGGACTCTGGGATATTCTGCCATTTACGGCCTTCAACACAAAAGGTCCTGCTCTCTCCATCAATAAAAAACCTGACTGCCTCACCTCTACCCAGGCTTGCAGACCTGGCCCGGACCAGGGTCTGTCTGAAGGATTGAATAAAGCGATTCTCTTCAGACCGAAGTATCCCGCTGGCAACGGCCACAAAAACCAGAGAACTAAAGATGCCTATCAGTACCAGCACTACAAGGAGTTCTACAAGTGTAAAACCCTTTGAGCTTCTACCTTTAACCTTCCACCTTTTATAAAGCCACATCGTTAATACCAAATATAGCAAGGAGCATAGACAGGATAATCCCGCCAATAATAATTCCCATCAGTACTATGGTTATAGGTTCCACCAGGGATAAATAGACCTTGGTGTCGTGCTGGACCTTTTCTTCGAGATCATCTGCAATCTTTAAAAGCATAGGCCCCATAGCCCCTGTTTCCTCCCCAACAGCCACCAGGTGAGCCATAAGCGACGGAAACACATCAGACTGTTTCATAAGTTGGCTGAGACTCTTTCCCTGACGGACTCCCTTATACAGATCATCCACAGCACTCCGAATAACGCTGTTAGACACCACTTCTCCCGAAAGGGAAATACCCTTGAGTATGGGAACACCGCTCTCAAGCAAGGTACCCAGTGTGCGGGCCAGACGACCGAGTTCTATCTTCAGCAACATGGAGCCGGCCAAGGGCAGACGGAGCACCACCCTGTCCCACCAGGCCCTACCTTCAGGTGACTTGATATAGGAGTAAAAACCAGCACTAAGCACAAAAATAACCAGGCATAACAGCCACCACCATGACTGTAGAAACATGCTGGCCCCAACGATGAACTTGGTGGCTAGGGGCATAGGCTGATTGAGATCCTCAAAGATCTGGCCAAATTTCGGCACAACAAAGGTTACCAGGATAAAGACGGACAAGATGCCCACTATGGCCAGGATGCTTGGATAGATCGATGAAGTAATAATAAACTTTCGAATATCTCTTGAACGCTCGATAAAACCACTCATCTTCTTGAGAACCACAGGGAGAACACCTCCCAACTCCCCTACCCGCACCATATTAATGTAGAGGGGATTGAAGATGTCCGGATAGGAAGATAATGCCTCTGACAGCTTTTTACCCCCGTGGATCTCATGTCTTATGGTATTAATCAGCACACGTATTGTCTTCTGCTCAGCAGCATCTTCCAGGATGACCAGAGTCCGCTCCAAATGGACACCGGCCTCCAGAAGATCAGCCAATTCCCTGGTGAAGTAGAGGAGATCATCGTGGCTGAATCTGACCCCTTTCCTACTCCATAAAGCATAGAACCGCTTTAACCTCTTAACCTTAACAGGTTGAAGGCCCTGGGAGACTAACATGGAAATTAAGAGATCCTGGCTTGCAGCCTCGTCGGTCCCTTCAATCTTTTGCCCTTTAACATCCAGGGCCTCATAAGCAAAAGTAGGCATGCCCAATAATCACTAAATCACTAAATCAATTAGTGACTCTCATAACCTCTTCAAAGGTTGTTTGACCTGCAAGGACTCTTTGCAGGCCATCTTGACGGAGCGTCCTCATGCCCAGGGATCGGGCCTTAGAAAGGATTGAGCCACTATCAGCACTCTTTACTATCAGTCGCCTTATCTCGTCATCCACCTGGATCAGCTCGTATATACCAGTACGACCGGAAAATCCCGTATTGGCACAGTGAGCGCAACCCTTACCCCGCCAGACCTCGGATGGAGCCTGAGTGCTATCCACCCCAAGGGCTTGAACTACCTCCTCGAAAAAACCAGGCGGTAGATCATAGGCAGCCCCGCAATGCGGGCAGATCTTCCTGACCAGCCTCTGGGCCATCACTGCAAGTAGACAGGAGGACAGAAGATAAGACTCAACGCCCATCTCCTGTAATCTGGTAATGGCGCTTGCAGCATCGTTTGTGTGGAGGGTAGAAAATACAAGATGCCCGGTAAGGGCGGACTGTATGGCAATCTCAGCGGTCTCAGCATCCCGGATCTCCCCGATAAGTATCACATCCGGATCCTGTCTGAGGATGTTGCGAAGAGCAGAGGCAAAGCCCAACCCTATTTTAGGACGGATCTGGATCTGATTTATCCCGTCCAACTGATACTCAACCGGGTCTTCTACTGTTATAATTTTCTTGTCCGGGGCATTGATGCGGTTCATAACCCCATAAAGAGTAGTGGTCTTCCCGCTGCCGGTCGGACCGGTGACCAGGATCAACCCATAGGGCCTTGAAATTATCTTTTCAAAATCCCCCAATATATAAGCTGAAATCCCCAAAATTCCCAGGTCCAGCTGGACCTCCTCCCGATTGAGAAGCCTGAGCACTACACTCTCCCCAAAAAGGGTAGGCAGAGAAGAGACCCTGATATCTATCTCTCGTTGCCCCTCGCGGACCTTGATGCGCCCGTCCTGAGGCAAACGCATCTCAGCGATGTTCATCTTGCCCATAAGCTTCAGCCGGGAAGTAATTGCAGGCTGGAGCCTCTTTGAGACCGTCTCAATGTCGTGAAGGACCCCATCTATACGGAACCTTACCTTCAAAAGGTCCCTGAATGGCTCAAAATGTATGTCTGAGGCCTTTACCTCAAGGGCCTGACTGATAATATGGTTTACAAGACGTATCACCGGGGCCTCGGAGGCAAGGTCCCGCAGTTGTTCAGGATCTTCCCATAGCTCATCGTCAACAGTACGGGATTCGTCCCCAGAATCCTCACTTCCCAAGTCTATATCGGCTTCATACCATCTGTAAACAGCAGCAAGGATATCCTCTTCACTGGCAAGAAAGGGACGTACCGGCTTCTGATAAATATTTTCAAGGAGTTCTCTCAGGTACAGATCCTGGGGCGTGGCCATAGCCACCCTGGC
>CAZPBZ010000163.1:0-4272 GCA_964584765.1 uncultured Thermodesulfobacteriaceae bacterium | reverse complement strand
CAATGGAAAGAAGGTCTCAATGCTCCATTTCTCTCAGGTTTGGCCTCTATTACCAGAGCAATTCATGGGATACCTGCAGGAGGCAAAGCAGGTAATCTGCATAGAGGGTAATGCCACCGGACAACTGGCCCGGCTGATCCGGCGAGAGACAGGATTTGAAATCAAGAAAAAGGTGCTTTGCTATGATGGGCTGCCTCTCACACCGGAATCAATTCTTCGGGAAATGAACAAGTAGGAGAGTGGAAGGAGAAGATGAGTATGGTCACCATCGACGATTACGGAGAATACGGGACAGCCTGGTGCCCGGGCTGTGGAAACTTCTCGATTTTGAAGGCGGTCAAACAGGCGCTTGTGGCCGGCCAACTGGAGCCTCATGAGGTCCTGTTTGTCTCCGGAATCGGGCAGGCTGCCAAAGCGCCCCACTACCTGAATGCCAATGTCTTCAATGGACTGCACGGCCGGTCGCTTCCCGTGGCCACCGGTGCAAAGCTTGCCAACCCGAAGCTCACCGTGATTGTTGAAAGCGGTGACGGGTGTAACTATGGGGAAGGGGGCAACCACTTTCTGGCAGCCATACGCCGAAACATCAATGTAACACTCTTGGTTCACAATAACCAGGTCTATGGCCTGACCAAGGGACAGGCCAGCCCTACCACTTCAGAGGGTTTTGTGACCAAGGCACAGCCAGAGGGGGTGGCCTCGGTGCCATTCAACCCGATCGCTGTGGCCGTGGCTATGCAGTCCGGTTTTGTGGCTCGTGGTTTCTCCGGCATGATCGATCATCTGTCAGAACTAATTCAGCAGGCAATAGCCCATCCAGGTTTTGCCCTCATTGATGTGTTACAGCCTTGTGTCTCCTTCAATAAGGTCAACACCTTTGCCTGGTACAGGGATCGATGCCATCCCTTGCCCCCAACTTACGATCCCACGGACTGGGAGAAGGCCATGAAGGTGGCCCGTGAGTGGGGAGACAATATCCATGTGGGCATCATTTACCGGAATGACCGGTTACCCTTTGAAAAGCACTTTTCCGTCCTGAGTCAAGGATCTCTGGTAGGGCGGGATGTGGACCGTGTAATGCTCAAGAGGATTATGGAAGAATACGGATTTTCTTAGTCTTTCTTCTCGGATCTGGTAGTCCGCCCTTTCTTTTTCTTCTTGTCCTTATTGCCAAAAGCCTTTAATCCTACGGCAAGTTCTTTCAATTTAGCATCCACAAGGGCATTGATGGTTCCCCTGGGATAAGTTCCGTCAGCCTTTCTTGTTCCGGCCTTCTTTCCGGTCAGGATCTCGATTCCCTCATCAATGGTCCTGACAGCATAGATGTGGAACTTTCCTTCTTTTACAGCCTGGAGCACATCTTTTCGCAGCATAAGGTCCTTGACATTGCTCTCTGGAATTATCACTCCCTGTTTTCCAGTAGGTTTGGTTGCCAGACAGCAGTGGTAAAAGCCTTCGATCTTCTGGTTGACTCCGCCGATGGCTTGGACTCCGCCGTTCTGGTTAACAGAGCCTGTTACTGCAATATACTGCCGTATGGGAACACCGGATAAACTGGAGAGCAACGCATAGATTTCTGTGGAAGAAGCACTGTCGCCATCCACTCCGCCGTAAGACTGTTCAAAGGCAATACTTGCGCTCACAGATAGGGGCTTATCCTGAGCATATTTTTTTCGCATATATCCGCTCAAGACCAAAACGCCCTTATTGTGGATGTTGCCGGACATATCTGCTTCGCGCTCAATATTAATTATACCTTCCCGGCCCATGGAAGTGGATGCAGTAATCCTGGACGGTTTTCCGAACATATAGTCGCCATGGTTATAAACAGCCAGGCCGTTGACTTGACCCACTACCTTGCCCTTCACGTCAATCATGAGGGTGCCGCGATCAATCATCTCCTGCAGGCGTCTTTCAATCATGTTCGAACGATAAACCCTGGTCTCTACGGCCTTATCCACGTGTTTGTCCTGGATTTTAGCCTGACCGTCTTGGGTTGCCCAATAGTCGGCTTCCCGGATAAGATCCGCGATCTGCGGAAAGCTGGTGGAGATCTTCTCCTGCCAGCCGGACATGCGTACGGACTCCTCTATCAAAGCAGCTACTGCTGTCTTGTCAAAGGGCTTAAGTTTTTCATCCTCAGTCTTCATCCTGATAAACTCGGCAAATTTGCTGATCGTGTCATCTGTCTTGTCCATGCTTGTTTCAAAATCAGCCCGGACCTTGAAGATTTCTTTGAGGTCATGATCATAGGCATGAAGCAATTGATACAGATAGGGCTCTGCCAAAAGAATTACTTTGGTGTTCATATCAATGGGCTCGGGTTTTAAACCCGAGGTTGTGAAGAGATAAAAGGGATCATAGGTCTGGATTTCCATTTTTTTGGTCTTTAGTGCCCGCTTAAGCGCAGGCCAAACCCCCGGTTCCATTATGGCGTCCATGAGATTGAATACCAAATATCCTCCGCTGGCCTTAATAAAAGAACCGGCCCTGATCTTACTAAAATCCGTCCTCCAAATGCCGCTGCGGTCTACTATACGTTCGATACTCCCGAACAAATTGCGATACGTGGGGTAGGATTCGATAATGACCGGAGGTCCTTTTTGCCCGGAATTATCTACAAGTAAATTGATCTCGTAAGACGCGAAGGGATTGCCTGCAGGGAACATGGACATGTCGGGCTTTTTCTGCTGATCCTGGGTCAGAAAAAAATGCAGGTTCTCGGACATGTCTTCAATCATGGCCTGAAGATACTGCTGTACGGATTCATCTTTGTACTTTTCAGTGAACGAGGCGATTTGCTTGGACACCAGGTCTTTGAACATCAGCCTGTCCATCTTACTTCCCTTTTCCTCAACCTCTTTTTGCAGTCCCCTGACTTCAAGAAATATCTGGTCGACCTCCTGCCCCAGTTCATCATATTTTTTTCTGATCTCTTCAAATTCTTTCTCGGGAAACCTCCCCTTGTCCACCTTTTGCTCAAGTTCGAGAATGGGTATGGGCTGTCCGTCAACGACAGGCATGAGCTCAGGCCTTGTCTGTTGGCCGGACTGGAGATTGACAAGGGCGAATCCTGCTTCTCTCACCTTTTTTTCCAGGCCCATGAAAAAATCCCTGGTCTTTTTTTCATAGGTTTCCATAATCTCTTTTTTGCGGCTGATATAATCCTGGCTTTCAAAAAGCCTGGGCACCTCTGTCTTCAAGGTATTCACCAGTTCGTGCACATCCTTTTTGAGTTCCCTGCCCAGGCCGGGCTTTTGGCTGAGGAGTATGGGCACCTCAGGATTTTTGAAATTATTTACATAGCACAGGTCATCAGGCACCTTTTTCTTTTGAGAGGTCTCTTTGAGGACCTTTTTTACCGCTGCCATTCTGCCTGAGCGCGGTTGCCCTGTGACAAATATATTGTAGCCGGGCATATCCATTCCCATACCAAATTGCAGGGCCTCAACACCCCTTTTCTGGCCAATAATTCCTTTAAGTGGTTTCAGGTCCTCAGTCGTCTCAAATACCAGAGTGCCTGGATCAAGGCTCCATCTGAGATCTTCCAAAGAGACTTCAGAGTTTTTTTTCTTAGCCATTTATATTCTCCTGAAAGTCTGTTCCTCTAATAAAAGAAACTCTTCTGCTCTATTTCTTAAGGATTTTTACAGGCAGAGAAGCAGCAGAGGCTCTGTATTTAGGTAAAACAATCTCCAAAACTCCTTCTTTGTACTTTGCACGGACATTTTCAATCTTAACTCTAGAAGGCAACCTGACCCTACTTGAGAAAGACTCAATGTGCTTAACGCCATCTGTTTTATAGGATATTTTCTCTCTTTTTTCTCCCTTGATAATCAACAGATCATCAGTGACAGAGACATTCAAATCCTCAGGATTCAGGTCCGGAATATCCGCCCTAACCACAAAGCTATCCTTTGTCTCAGTAATATTCACCAAGGGTCCTTCTCTGAGCGAATCCATTAATTGACTTATACCGAAATCGCGACACATCCTGTCGTAAAGACAGTCTATGTCCCGTTTTAGCTTGCTGATCTCCTTATTAGTCCATAGAGTCAATCCAGACACGGCGACCTCCTTATGGTTAAGCACTTTGATAATATAATATTAACATAACATGTCTCAGAAGAGAACACTTCTTACACAAGCCCATTTTCCTTAACCCAGCTATAATGCTCCCCAAAATCTGGACCACCAATTAAGATAGAATTTTCACTTCGACTTCTTTATGCTCAAAGCATACAGGTGTATCTTTTGCAAAATAAATATCAG
>CAZPBZ010000162.1:0-4282 GCA_964584765.1 uncultured Thermodesulfobacteriaceae bacterium | reverse complement strand
CCCGGATCTATTCCGCAAACCTCCAGTGCTTGAATTATTTCGTCTTGCGAAAAAGAAGATAGTCCCTTAAGGGCGTTTATCAATTTCTTTCGTCTTTTCTGAAATGCCTGTCTGACAATATTTTTAAAAAATGCAAAATCCGTTGCAACTATAACAGGCTCTCTGAATTCCATTTGTACTAAAGTCGACGTGACCTTGGGGCGAGGGCGAAAAAGGCCCGGCGGTATGTCCATTAATCTGGTGACATCGGCGCAATATCCGGTAATGACTGATAATATGCCGTAAGCCTTGCTTCCCGGACAAGAGACAAGGCGCTCGGCCACCTCCTTCTGAAACATCAAGATGGCCCTGTTTATATGATTACGTTCCTCGATCAGCTTAAACACTACCTGGCTTGAAATATTATAGGGCAGGTTGCCTATTATTTTGAGAGTGCCTCCCATCTCTTCTGCAAGACCCTGAAAGGAGACCCTGAGGATGTTCGAATGACGCAATTCCACATTCTCCGGTAAAGGTCGCTTTTCGCGCACCCATTTGATCAGTCTCTCGTCTATTTCAAGGCCAATAACTCTGGAGGCCTTTTTTGAAAGTTCCATGGTCATGGCACCAAGCCCTGCACCCAGTTCTATTACTCGATCTCCAGGCTGTATGCCGGATAGTTCTACTATGGTCTCAATGGTGCCCTGATGGACAAGAAAGTTTTGGCCAAGGGAGCGTTTAGGCAGTGGAAAGCCAAATTCATAGATATTAGTTATGGAAGATCTCTTTTCTGGATTTTGAATCATTAGAGTTGGTTTTTATAAGGCGATTCATTCGTCTCTTCTGACGACAGATGTATAGATACAGGGCTGAGAAATAGGATATTATCGCAAAAGGAAGAGAAAAGACTATGCCTCCAAGCAGTACTGATACCATTGACCTGAAGCTGTCTATATATATCAATTTTACTGCTTCGAACATACTTGCATCACGGGCTAAACCCATGAGGTACTTTACGTGTTCCCAGGAAAGTGAGCTTCCTGTAAGGATGGTGCCTACTTTCCAGGATATATAATACTGCAAGGGAATCGTAAAGGGATTGCTTAACAGGAGGCTGGCAACAAGTCCGGCCACAAGATGGCCCCTTCCGACAGCGCAAAAAAAGATTATGAGAATGGTGTGGAATGGAATTGTGGGCGTGAGTCCAATAAAAGTCCCTATAGCGACACCTCGCGCAAGAACGAATGGATCTCCCCTCAGCCTCAATAAACGAAACCACTGATATCTTACGGTTCTCCCGGGACTGATCCCCGGATCTCTTTTTCCAAAGCGGAAAATGTTTTTTACTTTGTTAACAGAGACAAGCTTACCCATAAGTGTTTACCCGGACCAATACATCCTGCTCAAATACTAAGGAATGGAAGCCTTGAGTAGACATCTGCATCTTCCTTGATCAGGATCCCGGCCTTTATCTGATGATAACCCGTCAGAGCAACCATTGCGGCATTATCAGTACACAGTTCAAGGTATGGGAAATAGGCCCTGTAGCCAAGCTTTTGTGTCTCCTCGGCCATTCTGGCTCTAAGCCTGGAGTTGGTTGCAACTCCTCCTGTCACTGCTATCCTGCTTATATTATAGGTTTTTGCAGCAGATAAAGTTTTTTCCACAAGAACGTCAACAACTGCCTCTTGAAACGAGGCACAGATATCCTGAACAGGTAACGGGCCCTGACCGGACAATTTCTTGACCGAGGTTAAAACAGAGGTCTTAAGACCACTGAAGCTAAAGTCAAAAGGTGTTTTCTGGAGTTTTGCCCTTGGATAAGAAAAGGCGCAGGGATCTCCTTTTTCAGCAAGTTGGCTGATTATAGGACCTCCGGGATACTCAAGTCCAAGCATTTTTGCCACTTTGTCAAAGGCCTCTCCTGCGGCATCATCCCTGGTTTGGCCCAGGAGCTCTGCTGAAAGGAAGTTATTAACCACATAGAGGTTTGTGTGGCCACCTGACACCACAAGGCCTACAAAGGGAAATGAGGGAGTGTGTTCGCACAGGAACACAGAAGAGAGATGTGCGTGAAGGTGATTTACGCCTGTCAGGGGAATACCACAGGCCATTGCCAGGGCCTTGGCAAAGGACAGTCCGACAACCAGCGAGCCCACCAGTCCTGGACCCTGGGTAACTGCTATGGCATCTATTGCTGATCTGTCCGTATTTGCATCCAGGAGTGCCTTTTCCACAACCCGGACTATATCTTCAAGATGGTGTCTTGAGGCCAATTCAGGAACGATCCCCCAGTATTCCCTGTGGATGTGAACCTGAGAGGCCACCACATTGCTCATCAACTGCCTGCCATCCCTTAGGACCGCAGCTGCAGTTTCGTCACAGGACGTCTCTATGGCAAGGAGATTTCTGGAATTGAATTTGTCTGTAGTCATCAACAATCTAAAATATTAAGTAGCTCAATTGAACTTGACAGTAACATAACCACTATGGTATCGCACATCCGTTCGCAGCCCCCGTAG
The DNA here is from genome assembly GCA_964584765.1 of uncultured Thermodesulfobacteriaceae bacterium. GTDB lineage: Bacteria > Desulfobacterota > Dissulfuribacteria > Dissulfuribacterales > UBA3076 > UBA3076. The sequence goes on along the minus strand of CAZPBZ010000162.1, from coordinate 1,781 downwards.
CTCAGGGGATAGAGCACAGGATTCCTAATCCTGGTGTCGCATGTTCGAATCATGCCGGGGGCACCATTAGCTGAGCTAGCTGATAGGAAAGCTGGCTGATAGGCTGACAGGAAATTGCTTTTTCGAGTGATTCATCAAGTAGGGCCATCAGTGGCGTCACTTGACGAAAAGAATAGCCTGCACAGGCCCCAAATGTCAAGAAGCGTCAAGAAAGGGATATGCTGTGTTACCCTTGCCATGAATTCCTCTGCTGGAAGCAGTTCAAAGACCTTCCATTTAGACTCGTCTCATGAGACATCCAAGTAAAATGCCATCTCTGGTCTACGCGGACTCTGAAGGCCGGATTTATGACTTACCTGAACTTAAGATGGCGGGAAGGAGCGGCCGTGTCTTGCATCCAGTAGACCTTAAAGATCTCATTCCCCTGCCTGAGGGGAGTGAGCTTTTTGTGCTGTCTGACCGCCTGCCTGTGGGCTGGGATCAGGATCGGGATGATATGGTGGTGCTGGATGAGGATCCTGCCAATGCTAAGGGAAAAGTCCGGGCAGTTGCTGCCTTTATGGCCCCTGCCTATACCCAGACCGCTCTTGCCGCCTTCTACAGATCAAGTTCCGATATTCCTCCTTTGCCTCTCTTTACTTACACTGCCGTTGGCTGGTGGAAAGGGCATTTTTGGGCAGCAGGCTTCAGGAGTGATCCTGATACACGTCAGGATTTTTGCAACTTCCGTCCTGAAGAAGTCCGCAAAAAAACCATTGCCATACTTAAAAAGAATAAGGAAAACAGGCTAATACAACATCTGGGAAGATGTAGCCTCACCTATGGGTGTCCTGCTGCAAAGAATCTTTTTCTGGGAAGGTGGGAGGCCCCCCTTCCCACTTCACCCATCTGTAATGCAGCCTGCCTGGGATGTATATCATTGCAATCAGAGGGCGTGCCTCCTGCCAGCCAGGACAGGATTACCTTTGCACCTACAACAGAAGAAGTTGCAGGGGTTGCGGTGCCCCATTTAAACAGGGCACAGAGACCTGTCGTGAGCTTTGGACAGGGATGCGAGGGAGAACCTCTGCTTCAGGCGAAATTGCTGGAGCGGTCGGTGATCAGAATACGAGAGGAGACCGATAAAGGGACTATTAATCTCAACACCAATGCCAGCCTTCCGGGAAAAGTGCAAAACCTGATTTCTGCGGGGCTTGACAGCATAAGGATCAGCATGAACAGTACACGAAGAGAATATTATCATGCCTACTTCCGGCCCAAGGGCTATGATCAAAATGATGTGCTGACTTCATGGAGGATTATGAAAGAGGCTGGCCGCTTTGTCTCCATCAATCTGTTTATCCTGCCGGGTCTTACGGATGAGATGGCAGAGATCGACCGGCTCTCGGACCTGATACAGGAACTGGGCCTTGATCTCATCCAGCTCAGAAATCACAGCATTGATCCTGACTGGTATTTGGATGGCATAGGCTATGAATATACAGGTCACCGGACAGGAATAATGGGCATGATAACAATACTTAAAAAGCGGTTTCCCGGCCTCCGGTTCGGCTATTTCAATCCGTATTTGAGGTCGGATTAAGGCTGGTGTAAGATGGCCCACAAATTAGCCTAAATAATGCCAAAGGACTAAACAATGGAATATAAAAAGACACTGAGCCTTCCTAAGACAAGCTTTCCGATGAAAGCAAATCTTGCTCAACGAGAGCCTGAAATGCTAAAGCGATGGAAGGCCATGGACCTTTATGGGCAACTGAGAGATCAGGGAAAGGGACGTCCCC
>CAZPBZ010000161.1:0-4301 GCA_964584765.1 uncultured Thermodesulfobacteriaceae bacterium | reverse complement strand
AAGCCATCACCATAACTAAACACACTCTTACACGTTTCATAAAAACACCCCCTCATGTGTTTTTTAAAAAAGTAATTCGCACACCCACCAAAACACTCTGCATTGGTATACACTTTTTTATCCACCGAAGAAAGGAAATTGTCAATATCTGAGTGGTAGCCATCGCTGGATATCAACGGCCAGACCAGAGTTTTGCTGAAAAATAGCGCTTGTATAGTCAATCCTTTTGATGTTAAGGCAAGCGCCGTTGTCAATAGTTCTTAAAGATCAAGTCAGTTTCATCTACGAGCATTCTCAGCGCCGAAGCAGATAATTCCTTAGATGAATCATCGTCATCCTCCAGATATGGCCGGATGTACTTAGCTGCATCCAGTTCTATCAACATCTCAGGATATACCTGGGCCAGACGCCCTATGCCCCATAATGCCCCTCTCCTGAGGGGTTCATATTCCAGAAAGTTCCCATCTTCCCTGATGTACGAAAGCAGAATACGGACATATTCTTCGGCAAGGCGCGGATGGCAGGCCATGGCCTCTGCCATTGCCTCAGGGGCTCCCCATCCTATGCCGCCTGACTCGTCATTCAGGGTCCACATAAGACGGCGCATAACAACCCTTGCCGCCTCCATGTCTTCATTGGCCAGATCCGCTACTACCTGCCCGAAGGCATTAATGGCCTTCTGCCTGAGCTCGGAGTCACTATCATAAAAAACTGAAATGAGCGGATTAATGGCCTTACGGGGGGAAATTTTTCTCACCTCTCTGAGGACCTGTTCAAAGTCTTCTGAACTCAGGAGCTCACGGACCCTGCGGCGAAGGATCCGAGGACTCTCCTTTACAGAACATACATATTATTTCATTATTGCCACCCTTTATCCCTTCCACAGGGCATAAATGTTATACAGTATGCCCTGGCAGTGATCTTGTCGGCCTCAATATAGAAAAGGACATCCGGAGCATCTCCGGGATTCAAAAACTGCCTGTAGGCCCTGCCATCGGCAATCAACTCCTTTCAGCTTTCGGCTTCAGGCTTTCAGCTCTTATGCAACGCCGCAGATAAAGTATTTTCAGCAGAATCAGAAGTGGTATTATTTGACCTCCAGTATTAACGTTGTGGTATTAACCAAAATCGGGGCATATTCACCTGCGGGCAACCCGAGAAACTCGCCTACAGAGCTTGGGACCTGGCTGTAAAATAGACTCGCTTTAATGGTTACCGGCCCTGGGGCAATATCTTCCGGGATAGCCCATGTGTAGTCCTCGATCTTGGTCTCCATAGGACCGATCCGGTAGTCAACCAAGGTGTTATCCGCGGTATACCACTGGCAGATGGTCATACGTCCCTTGGGATCGAAGAAGGGCCGGCGGAAGATTCTGGCGCCGTCCTGGACATTGCCGTCCCGTTTTAACCCCTTAAAGCCTTTGATTTCCATGATCTCTCCCATGGCCTGATATGCCATGGCCCCAGATTCAGCAATGGTATACTCTTCCCCCTTAAAGCCCTTGCTATTTACTGGGATCGGATAGCCCTTGCCGCCGGCGTCAATGGCCTGCACTTCCAGCCAGAGCATACGTTCTTCAGTAGAGCCTGATGGGATGTAATGTCCTGCCTTACCATTAAAGAGTTCTGCCCGAAATCTCAGTGTGGAACCAGGGGAGAGTTCTGTGTTTTTCGTGTAAAGGGCCAGGTCAACAACACCGGCCAGCTTGCTGGGGAAGTGGGAACCATGGAAGTTGTGATGGGCGAGATCGGCTCTTTCTTTTCCACCAGAGGCGGCCTTGCCCGGTGCGTGATACATATGGCAATCCTGACACCTCTTACCGTCCTTGGAATATGGGCTGGCCTTCCACTCCCTGTAAGTGGACTTGACCCAGGCCCCATAGGGGCTCTGCTCGTCATGGCACGTGGCACACAGCTCAGGGCTCATGGTAAACTCGGAGTATTTCACCCCATGGAAAGAAGACTTTGCATCTGCCCTTGGTCCCTGTTTCACCCTGTCCGGCTCGATGATAAAGCTGAAATTAAAGGGAACTTCTTCAGTGGTCCCTGTAATGTTGTGACAGATCTCACAACTCACGCCTTCATTGGCCCTGGTCCCGGCTTCAACAGGCTTTGGTGGAATGTCTCCGCTCAAAAAGGCAAGAGGACCGTGGCAGGCAATGCATCCGCCCTTGACCCCGGAGACCTTCTCAAGCTTCAGGGCATGGGGAAGGGCCAGCTTGAAGTATTCAACCTGATCCCATTCATGTGTAAAACTCTGTGACATCAGGCTCTGCTGCCACTCCTGATAGATCTCGCCGTGACAAACACCACACCTCTTGGGTTGCTTAAAATCTTCATAGGAGAACTTGCCCGTCTCGGCCCCAGACACCATTGATGGTACGATCAACAGAGCCATTACCATAACTAAACACACTCTTACACGTCTCATAAAACACCTCCATGTATTTTTTCAAAAGTAATCCACCCGCTCACCAAAACACTCTGCATTGGGATACACTTTTTTATTTACCGAAGAAAGGAGATTGTCAATAGCTGATAGGTGTCAAACAGCCGGTACATATATAACTTGCCAGTTCTAGACAAATATCGCACTGGGATGCTCCTGGAAGGGGTGTATTCTTAAAACGAGTGAATAAAGGAACGGATAATTTGACCTCAGGTGCTTCACATAGTCCAGCCACTCACTGGACAGATGGTCATACATCCGCTGGATATCAACGGCCAGGTGCTGCAGGTCTTTCTCCGGCAGGTCTTTCAGTGACGGTCTCGCCTGAAGCTCCTCGTCAAGGTGGGTAAGCGCCCAGAGCAAATCGGTAAAACGGTCATGCTCCAGAAGGTTGGGGTTCTCCAGCAGCCCCAGCATAAACATCCGCTTCTGGGAGAGGAAGGCTTTCAGCCCTTCAAGGTCCATCTTGCGGCAGTCAAGGTCAATCCGCAGGTTATAAGCATAAGCGGCGGCTCGCTTGAAATCCAACGGCGTCCAGTCCTTAGTGACGTTGAGGTTACCGGATATCTCCGCACGATTATCAAAATGCCCGAGCAGGTCGCCGAGGAGACGGCTACCGACCTCGCTGAAAAATGCTCCCACGACCATATTGAGCTTCTGCAGCATTACCTGCTTTTCCCGTCGGATGAGGATTCGCTCAATGATGATGACCACGAGGAATACCTCCAGGGGTAGAAACGCCAGGTCCCCAACCATGTAAATAAAGATGTGGTGCATATCTCTGAAGATGAGGAAATGGATGAAATATGTAAACGCAGAGAGTATTATGAAGATAACAGCTGACTTAATAAAATAAGAGTAACGCCCCATCTCTAACCTCCACCAAGAGAATAATCAACTCACTCTATTTTAATGATAACATAAGCTATCAGACGGAAGAAACAAAGCCCCTCATGGCGGACAAAAAGTAGCTATTATTAAATTTGACAACCCATTCCCTGCAGGCAAGCAGGAGGCTGATTGTCTGAAAAACAAAAAAGGCCGCTTTTGCTCAGAAAAGCGGCCTTTACAATTTCTGGCTCCCCGAGACGGACTCGAACCGCCAACCTAGTGGTTAACAGCCACCCGCTCTGCCATTGAGCTACCGGGGAATTAACGTCGGCCAATCTAACAACATGCGTTTTGGCCGTCAACAGGAAACATCTGGATACAGAGAAAGCCCTTTGCCAATTTTCATCTGGAATCAGACAACCAACGATGATTTTGGTCAAAAAAAAGCCCCCATTAAAAAATGGGGGCTGAAATATAAATTCCGGCAATGACCTACTCTCCCACCCTATATTGGGCAGTACCATCGGCGCTGAGGGACTTAACTTCCGTGTTCGGGATGGGAACGGGTGTTTCCCCCTCGCTATCGCCACCGGAAACTGTGATCCGACTGGTTTCGAAAAATATAAATAAATATGGATTATACTGTTTTACCATGTGCGAAAAAAATTGATCAAAAGAAAATATGGTCAAGCCTCACGCCCGATTAGTATCGGTAAGCTTAGGTTGTTGCCAACCTTACACCTCCGACCTATCAACCTTGTCTTCTCCAAGGGGGCTTTAGGGGCTTGCGCCACGGGAGATCTAATCTTGAGGTGGGCTTCCCACTTAGATGCTTTCAGCGGTTATCCCATCCGAACGCAGCTACCCAGCGATACCACTGGCGTGATAACTGGATCACCGGAGGTCCGTCCATCCCGGTCCTCTCGTACTAGGGACAGATTCTCTCAAATCTCCTGCGCCCGCGGTAGATAGGGACCAAACTGTCTCACGACGTTTTAAACCCAGCTCACGTACCGCTTTA
>CAZPBZ010000160.1:0-4319 GCA_964584765.1 uncultured Thermodesulfobacteriaceae bacterium | reverse complement strand
CAGGCTCCTTGCAGACAGCGGCTTTCATACGGAACAGAACATGAAGATGCTCTTTTCCGAAGAGATAGATGCGTATGTGGCAGACACCCAATTCAGAAAACGTGATCCACGCTTTGCTGATTATGGCCGGTACAAGGAGCGTTTTCGTAAGGAACGTGCCATGCGGGAAGGTCGTAGGAACTTATTTTCGACGAAGGATTTTACCTTTCCTGAGGATCTAAGCCATTGCATCTGTCCGGCTGGCAAACGATTATACCGTAGCGGTGGCAATGCTGTTAGCAAAGGCGGCTTTCGGTCGGTGAGATTCAAGGGTCCCAAGTCAGCCTGCATTCACTGCAAATTACGGTCTCAATGTCTTAGACATCCGGAACGCACTGAGATTCGTCAGGTGGCCTATTTTATTGGCAGAACGGAAAAAGGAAAGAACACCTTCACCGAGAGGATGAAACGCAAGATCGACTCAGCCGCAGGCCGGGCGCTTTACGCCATACGTCTTGCGATTGGGGAGCCGCCATTTGCCAACATCAGGTCCGCTCTCCGCCTGGATAGATTTACTCTGCGCGGCAAGAGAAAGGTGAATATCCAGTGGAATCTCTTCTGCATGATCCACAACATGAAAAAGATTCAACGTTATGGGCCTGGATTTGCGTAACCATCAGAGAAAATGGCAGGATGTTGCTCAAATAATCAGGTAGGCATCCTTCGGAAGGGATACAAGGTTATGTAAACTGAGCTTGAAAATATAACGGCAACTGAAGTTGGAATGGAACTCCCGGATGCTGGTTTAAAAATCAACGTTCAGGGAAATGGCAACACTTTCAAAAGGACTTTTTCTACAGACTCGTTGTGTAAGCTGGGTGGGGAGTGATCCGCAGATTACGTAGATTAGATTAGCGCAGATTTAAAAATGAGGGGTGAGAGAACAGAAGACAGATCCGCAGATTACGTAGATGAAATAGAACGGTTACAATATATCATAGTTTACTTACTTCCTGGAAATAATAACATCCATAAGCCCAGTAACACGAAGAGAGTCCCGGCACCTATCTTAATGTAACTTGATGGCACCAGCCTACTGACCACGGATCCAAAGACAACGGCCAACAGGGATGTCAGCACAAGAGCACCTGCTGACCCAAGGAATACGGCAAGTCGCGATTTGCTTTCAGCGGCAAAGCAGAACGTGGCCAATTGCGTCTTGTCGCCCAATTCTGCAAGAAATATCATCCCAAAAGTGGTGAGCAGTACCTTGAGGTCCATGTTTTAAAACCCTCCCTTTGAACCTGAATGAAGTCTCCGTAGAATCAGCACCGAAGCACTTTAAGCTTTGAAGAAGCCTGTATATCAACAGATAAACCAACAGGAAATCATTGGCAACATAATTTACTTGACACTATTTATATGAAGAACTATATTCTTACAAATGAATATATTAAGGAGTTTCAAGTGAGAGCTTTTCTCAAGGTCATGAGGGCACTTTCCGATCCTAATCGGGTAAAGATTATAAAGATGTTGCAGCATAAGGTGATGTGCGTATGTGAGATGCAGGCTGCGCTACAGATAGCCCAACCGAGTGTGTCCAAGCACTTAAAGATACTGGAAGATGCCGGCCTGGTCTTTTTTCACAAAGACGGTATGTGGGTCAATTATCAACTTGCGGATGGAAGTGCAAGCCCTTACGCAGCCAGCCTCTTAGGCAATCTGAGGCATTGGCTGGAAGATGATTCGGAACTTGCTGAAATCGTAGAAAAACTTTTCTCGATCCGGCGCGAAGACTTATGTAGAAAATAATTTTTTTGTCCTAAATAGATAGCTAAATAAGCATCTCGCTATAACATGTATCTTGAATTCTATTTTATGAATAACAAGGCTTGTCAATGAAAGAACAAACCAAGTTACTACTCATCGTGCTCACCTTCCTGGCTTGTTACTTTGTACCCTGGGATCATGCGACAATCCGGCAATCCGGCCTTGAGGCATTTATGATGCTTCAAGAATATGCCCGCGAGCACGTTCTCACATGCCTGATCCCTGCCTTTTTCATCGCCGGAGCCATAGCGGTGTTTGTATCCCAGGCTGCGGTTCTAAAGTACTTCGGGGCCACAACGAAAAAGATTCTCTCCTATTCTGTGGCCTCTGTTTCCGGGACAATCCTTGCGGTTTGCTCCTGTACGGTCCTGCCTCTGTTTGCAGGGATCTATACCCGAGGCGCCGGTATTGGTCCGGCAACAGCTTTTCTTTATTCCGGACCGGCCATAAATGTCCTGGCCATCGTGCTGACAGCAAGGATTCTGGGATGGCAGCTTGGGTTGGCCAGAGCCATCTGCGCAGTCCTTTTTGCAGTGATCACCGGGCTGCTTATGGCTATCATATTCCGGAAGGATGATGCCTCCCGCACCGCAGGCGAGATTTATCTTCCGGATGAGGAAAAGAAGGGACGCAGTCTCTTGCAGGATGCTCTCTATATGCTGACCATGGTTCTGATCCTGATCTTTGCCTCTTTCGCCGGACCGCCGGTAGGTTCAACAGGACTCTGGCCGGCCATTTTTGCTGCTAAGTGGTACGTCACTATTGCCCTGCTCATCGTGCTGTCCGTGATGCTCAAGTCATGGTTTACCAAAGATGAACGGGTCGCCTGGATGCAATCTACCTGGGGTTTTATGAAGCAGATCTTTCCGCTTCTGGCTGCAGGGGTGCTGGTTGCCGGTTTCATGCTGGGACGGCCGGGCCATCCCGCTCTGATTCCGGATCACTATATCCAGGGCCTGGTAGGAGGCAATTCTCTTGGGGCCAATTTCTTTGCCTCGGTCGCCGGTGCCCTCATGTATTTTGCCACCCTCACAGAGATACCCATCCTGCAAGGGCTGATTGGTGCTGGTATGGGTAAGGGTCCGGCCCTTTCCCTGCTTCTGGCGGGTCCGGCCCTTTCCCTTCCCAATATGCTGGTTATAGGAGGGGTCATGGGAGTCAAAAAGACAGCAACGTTTTGTGTCATTATCGTAACCCTGTCCACCATAGCCGGGATGAGCTATGGCTGGATAGCCGGTTAAAAGAGAAAAAGCTATGCATCAAGGGGATCTAACGAAAATAAGGATCAATAATCAATTAATCGGTATTATCGGCCTGAAACATGTCATGGAAGAGATGGCAGAGGAATACTCAGAAAAGTCAGATAATAAAGTGCAGACTGAACTCCTAAAGAGGCTTTCCAGAAAGAACTACATCCCGGATCATGTGAAGGAGGACTATGGCAAGGCGTTTTTGCGGGAATTTAACAAGTTTTTCGGAAAGCCATATGAGGAAGAGATTTCAGAAGTAGGTAATGGACGAAAGGAGAAAACAATGGAAATCAAGGTATTAGGACCAGGCTGTCCAAGGTGTCAGAAGACTGAACAGGCGGTCATGGATGCGGTTGCCCAGGCCGGTGTGGATGCCACAGTTGAAAAGGTGGCGGATGTGATGGAGATTGCCAAGTACGGTGTCTTCGGGACCCCGGCTGTGGTAGTGGATGGTGAGATCAAGTCCGTGGGCAAGATCCCATCTGTAGAGGAGATCAAGAAGTGGCTGCAAAAGTAGAAAGATGTCGGCTGAGAAAATGGTGGGAAAAGAGAAACCTGTGCCGAAATCCGGATGTGTAAAGGAGGTTTTGAATGAGAAGATGGATGATGGCGCTAATAGTATGTTTCCTTTCTGCTGTTCTTTTTCCTGGACCAGCCTGCTCAAAAGAAGGGCAAGACGATCTCCCACATGCAGCGACTAAGGGCATGGTCACCATGCTCGATCTTGGGGCTAACAAGTGTATTCCTTGCAAAATGATGGCCCCCATTATCGAGGAACTGAAGCGGGAATATGAGATGAAGGCTTCCATCGTCTTTATCGACGTTTGGGAGCATCGGGAACAGGCCCAAAAGTACGGCATTCGGGTGATTCCCACTCAGATCTTTTTTGACAAAAACGGTAAGGAGGTTTTTCGCCATGAGGGGTTTATGGACAAGAAAAGCATTGTCCGTATACTGGGGAAATTGAGCGTGAAGTAAGGCCGCTTTATTCTAAATTGTGAACACCGGCCTTCAGTCGTAGTTATGGATTAGATTTATGGGATAGATTTATGTTAGAGACATTTTTCCTGACTGCCAGCGAGTGGATTGGCGGTGGGGCCGCTATTGCTGCCGCGGGGTGCTTTTTGTGGGGCATAATCAGTGTGACTTTCAGTCCTTGCCATTTGGCCTCTATTCCCCTCATCGTGGCCTATGTAGGCGGCCAAAAAGAAATCCTGAAACCCGGTCAGGCCGCCTACTATTCTGTTGCCTTTTCTGTTG
>CAZPBZ010000159.1:3197-4329 GCA_964584765.1 uncultured Thermodesulfobacteriaceae bacterium | reverse complement strand
TTCATAATATTCCCCTTCCTTCAACTGTCCGGAATGATTAAGATCAGAAATGGGAACCTTTTTAATCAGATATGGGTCATAGAGACCAAAGGCCTGCTCAGGCGGTATGTTTACTTGGATCTCATCTTCCTGTTCATGGCTGATTAATGCCTTTTCAAGGGCGGGTAAGACGCGATCTCTGCCATACAAAAACCGGCAAGTAAAGGGTCTGTTGAGATCCTCTGGTGTCTCACCATCTTTTACAGTTACTGTATAATTGACAGTAACAACTGTGTCTCTATCGACTTTCATCTATTTCTCCTGTAATGAGCTTGTGAAATGGCTTCGATACCATTGTACATAGACATACTATCAAAAAAAGGTAATTTTTGCAAAAGATCCTCTGACCGGCCTGCCAAAGTTATTGGTCTTACCGGGGGAATAGCCTCGGGGAAAAGCACTGTGGGAAGGATGCTATCAGAGCAGAATTTCCCAATTATTGATACTGATAAGCTGGCAAGGGAAGTCGTGGAACCTGGAAAGCCTGCTTTGAAGAAGCTTGTCAAGGTCTTTGGAGCAGAGATTCTAAAGGACGACAAGACCCTTGATAGACACCGAATGCTTGAAATGATGTTGACCGATGCTGGTACCAGGCAGCTTGTAGAAAATATTATTCATCCCTATGTATTTAAACGAATGGATCAGATACTTCAACAACTGGCCGCTTCAGGAAAAAATGTTGTAATAGTAGAAGTGCCTTTACTTTTTGAGACTGGTTGGCAAAATTTCTTTGATTATGTATTTTCAGTTGTGGCACCGGAACCGACCTGTATCAAACGACTGGCAGAACGTAAACAGATGTCCATTGATATGGCCTCCAGGTGGATGGCCACTCAGATTCCTCAAGAAGTAAAGGCCAAAAGGTCTGATTATGTAATCCACAATAATGCGGGATTAGATGAATTGCAGATACAGGTAAATCGCTTGTCAGAAATATTGAAACAGCTATAACCGTTCACGAAGGGGGCAATGCCTAAATTTACCATAAATGAAAAAAGCACGCGTTGCTAAAATCTTTATCTCTGTTCTTGCGATCGTTGGGCTACTTGTGTTTCTCACCCCACACGTTTTGAAGTTGGAACAGGTCCGCTCC
>CAZPBZ010000159.1:0-3097 GCA_964584765.1 uncultured Thermodesulfobacteriaceae bacterium | reverse complement strand
TGGGCTACTTGTGTTTCTCACCCCACACGTTTTGAAGTTGGAACAGGTCCGCTCCAGGATAACCTATGAGATTACCCATCGGCTGAACAGCAATATTGACATCAAAGTAATTTCCTGGCAGTGGCTTCCCTTTCCCTGCATAGCGCTTACTGATGCTCTGGTTTCCAATAACCAGTTAGATGCAGAGGTCCCGAAGATCCTGCTTTTCCCGGATTTGCTGGGCCTTTTTCGTGGCAGGCTTGGAATAAGCCGAGCAGTTCTCAACAATCCCAATTTCCATCTCAAGTCCTTGGCTCTTGCTGATAAAGAGCCATGGTCACTACCCCCTCTTTCAGTCACACTTGTTATAAAAAATGGCAGCCTTGCCTTAGATCCGGAAGGCGTTTTCCCAGGACAGATCCAGCACACCAATAGCCTTAACTTTTCAAATGTCGAGGCCAATATACATATAGAACCTGACAGGGTTGATGCATCTCTCACATGCGTATCCCCTTATGCCAAAAGCCTGGAGACCAAAGGCCATTTCATACCATCAAAAGGCTCCTACGAGTTATGGATAAACAGCCAAGGCTTCAAGCCACACAAAATCCTCTTTGCTTCCCTGAACAAGAGCCCGATCAAACTATTAGACTCAGATGTAAACGTAAAGGCTGCCATCATAGGAACCGGCCTTGACGATATAAAGGCCTCAGTAAAAGGTGATTTCCCTTGTCTAAAAATCGAGTCACATGACAAAGAAATGCTGTTTTCATCCGGCTATACAGACCTGAGTTTTAAAAAACAGGGGCAGCAACTTCACGTGTCGGTAAATGCGTTGGAGCTTACAGACCCCGGGCTGACTTTATCAGGAGTGATAGAAAGGCGTCAGGCAGCTCTTACTGATGAGGCCCTCTGGCATATCGACCTCAAGGCAAAGGAAGTAGATCTTTCAGGAGTTAGAGAAAAAGTCCTCGCCCTGTTTGGCAGGCATGATGTAGCAGACCTGGTGTGCAGCATAATCCTGGGAGGAAAGGCCAGAGAAGCGACGTATTTCTTTGAGGGAACTGTGCTACGCTTTAAGGAACTAAAGGCCATGACCATCACAGCCGACGTGGATGGAGCGCCGGTACACGTTCCGGATGTGGATCTGGATCTTGAGGAGACATATGGGCAAATTGAGATCAGAAACGGGATACTGACAGGACAGAATCTCTCAGCCAGATTGGGCGATTCTATGGGCAGTAATGGCTCTCTTGTATTGGGCCTGGTTGGTGAAGACAAGGTCTTCAAATTGGATATGGAACTTGATGCAGACCTTTCAAAACTCCCTGCCCTTTTGCACAGGCTTGTTAATCACCAAGGGTTCAGGAATGAACTGGCCAAATTCAGCAATGTCCGGGGCAAGACCTCAGGTCGTCTCATCCTGGGCGACAGATTAAAAGATATTTCAGTGAGAGTGGATGTGTCAAGCATTGACGGAACGGCAGATTACGAGAGGATCACATGGCCTATCAAAATCGAGAAAGGTCAACTTCAGGTCCTTCCTGACGAAGTGAACTGGAGCAATATTCAGGGAGTAGTCGGTCCTCATTCTATCCACGAAACTGAGGGGGCAATCAGATGGAAAGATGAGGTTTTTCTCGACATCAGAAGGCTTAATGCCTCTCTGGACTCAGGCCCTCTTTTCGCCGAGCTGAAGCGCTATCCCGTGCTGCAAGAAGTCCTTTCCAAAATACTCCTTTCAATTGATGGCCCTTTGGAAGTAACGGACGCATGGCTTACAGGACCCGTGAGGAAGCCTCTGAGCTGGAAATACAGCATAACAGCCAACACAAAAGGTCTTGATTTCCACAGCCCCATGCTTCCCGGACCATCCAGCATCGAACAGGCCTCTGCACAGGCTGATCAGGAAAATGTTCGAATATCCAGTTGCAAGATGCGCCTTTCAGACCAACAGATGAATTTAAACGGAGATCTCAAACACAAAAAATGGCAAGACTGGCAGGGATGGCTCGATCTGAGTGGGACTGCGAGAGAAGGTATTTCCCAATGGGTAAAGGCAAAGGATTGGATACCCGCCCTATACTTTCCCAGCACACCTTGCACACTGAACCATTTAAAGGTTGCCTGGGACCTCAAAAAGACTGACGTAAAGGGAGAGATCATCTCAGATATAGAAAACAAGAAGGCCATAAAGGTAAAACTGGATATCAGCTCCAGTCCAAAGGAGCTCTCTGTAAAAGACCTTACTATTACTACTCCAGCGGAAAAGGCGAGCCTTTCTCTGAATTTGCTACAGGTTCCCAGGGATAATTTACTGCTGAATTGGGAAGGATGCCTGAAAGGAGACACGCTGGACAAAATCCTGGGAAAGAACAAAATATTATCAGGCCATATAAAGGGCTCATGCAACCTGAGTTGTTTTCTGGAAGATCCGGGTTCTGCCCGACTTAGGGGCTCTATAGAGGCATCTGAACTAAACTGGTGCTGGGGTGTTACAGAGCCGATAGTTGTCAAATATGCCAACCTGGCAGGTCATAACTCATGGACAGACATAGAGAAACTCTTTTTGAGGATAAATGGCGAATCAGTGATATCTAAGGGACGGGCCTCATTCTCAAAGCATAATATTGATCTTGACCTGGATCTGAAATCCGATTCTGTTTCCTGGGAAAATCTCTCCCGATTCCTTGATACATACAAAGAAAAGCATCCTTCCCCCGACCTTGCACCTACTCCCAAATCACCAAATTCTCCCCTTTCTCTTACAGGCAGGATCAACTTCGAGTTGGATAGGTTTAAATACACAAGCAGTAAAGAAGCAGCCTTCCATGATAAAGACCAAAAAGCCACCGACTATGTCTGGGGACCTCTCGCAGGTCAGGTGAAATTCTTGCCCCATGGAAAAACATCCATCTCTATATCTTCCGGAACAATCTGCGGCCTCAATACCACTGGCACTTGGCGTTCAGGACCCGGCCATGACTTGACCAATCTGGTCATTTCTACTGATCACGAAAAAAAGGTGCTCTTCCAAGACGTGCTTTCATGCCTCGGCCATGGCCAAAATATATTAGAAGGTCCATTTGTATTTAATGCAAACATTGAAGGAGCACCT
>CAZPBZ010000158.1:0-4340 GCA_964584765.1 uncultured Thermodesulfobacteriaceae bacterium | reverse complement strand
TAAACCCGGACAAGGACGTGGATGGTTTTCACCCTGTAAATGTTGGCAAGATGGTAGTAGGTGAACCCTGTTTCCTGCCGTGCACACCCTACGGCATCATGGAGATGCTCGTCCGTTCAGGGGTTGAAACCAGCGGGGCCGAGGCGGTAGTTGTGGGCAGGAGCAACATCGTAGGCAAGCCCATAGCAAACCTGTTGCTTCAAAAAAGGAAAGGCGGAAACGCCACTGTTACCCTATGCCATACCCGGACCAAGGACGTGGCATTTCATACAAAAAGGGCCGACATCCTTGTAGTGGCCGCAGGCCGTCCCAAAGTCATCACGGCGGACATGGTAAAAGACGGCGTAGTGGTGATAGATGTGGGTGTAAACCGGATAGGCAAGACCCCTGAGGGTAAGGCGATCCTGTGCGGCGATGTGGATTTTGATGCAATAAAGGAAAAGGCCTCTGCCATAACTCCGGTGCCTGGCGGTGTAGGCCCGATGACCATAACCATGCTGATGAAAAATACAGTCCAGGCCGCAAGGCAGATTTCAGGTCTGGCCTGAGAAACTCTCAAGGCAACCGAGGAAGAAGAATAATCATGGATACCAGCAGACGCTTTGATAAGGAAGAAGGGGGATGCCCCAGCATACAGTGCGAAGCCAATCGTGATGTGCTATGTCACTCATGTGCCGAAGGCGTGGTGACCGCAGCCCACAGGGTCTCTATGCGGGCAGTGGAACCATGCCTGTTCGGCAAGGGAGGAGTTTGCTGTCGCAACTGCAACATGGGGCCTTGCCAGATAATTGAGGGCGTGGACACCATGAAAGGTGTCTGCGGTGCAGATGCGGCCACGGTGGCTGCGCGCAATTTCTGTCGTATGGTTGCCGGCGGGTCCTCTGCCCACATGGATCACGGCAGGGGAGTGGTCCTTGCCTTTCTCGCCACTGCCCGTGGTGAAACCCCCTATGAGATCAAAGACACAATCAAGCTGAGAAACACGGCCCTGATGCTCGGCATAGACCCTGCTGAAAAAGACACCAGGGATCTCGCAATAGAAGTAGGCACCAAGATGCTCGGTGAATTCGGTCAGCAGGAGGGGACCCTGGCCTTTATCAAGAGGGCCCCGAAGGTCAGACAGGAGCTTTGGAGCAGGCTGGGTGTCCTCCCCAGGGGTATTGACCGTGAGGTAGTGGAGATAATGCACCGTACCCACATAGGGGTGGACCAGGAACATAAAAATCTGCTCTTCCAGGCCGCCCGCTTGGCGTTGGCCGACGGTTGGGGCGCCTCCATGATAGCCACGGAGCTGTCTGACATCATGTTCGGCACTCCGGTCTCAATAAGGAGCAAGGTAAATATCGGAATCCTCAAGAACGACGAGGTAAACATCACAGTTCACGGCCACGAGCCAGTTCTTGCCGAGGCCCTGGCTATGGCAGCCAATGACCCGGAGATAGTCAAGGCCTCCAAAAAAGTCAAGGCCAAGGGTATAAACCTGGCAGGCGTGTGCTGTACTGGAAACGAAATCCTCATGAGGAGGGGGATTCCCATAGCCGGGAGTTTTATCCAGCAGGAGGTTGTCCTTGCCACGGGCGCAGTAGAGGCCATGGTTGTGGATGTCCAGTGCATCATGCAGGGGTTGTCCCCTGTGGCGGACAATTTCCACACCGAGCTCATCACGACCTCTGACAAGGCCAGGATTCCAGGGGCCACGCACATACAGTTCGACGAGCACAGGGCCATGGAAACGGCCAAAGAAATAATAATGCGTGCCATCAACAAATACCCGGAAAGGGGCAAGCACTTCATACCTGTACATCAGATGGACGTAGTGGCCGGCTTCAGTCATGAAAATATCGACTATACCCTTGGCGGTCGTTTTCGCGCATCCTACAAGCCCCTTAACGACAACATTATAAACGGCCGTATCCGAGGGGTTGCCGCCATAGTCGGCTGTGATAACTACAGGGTCATGGAGGAAGTCCATATAGACCTTGCCAAGGAACTCATTGCCAATGACATACTCGTGCTGGCTACCGGATGCGCTGCCACAGGCATGGGCCGCGCAGGGCTCCTGTCTCCTGAAGCGTTAAACATGGCAGGTGACGGCCTGAAGGAAGTCCTTGAGACAGTGGGATGCCCGCCTGTGCTGCATATGGGCTCCTGTGTGGATAACAGCCGGATACTCATTGCCGCAACCGAAATGGTAAAAACCGGCGGTCTTGGCAATGACATAAGCGATCTTCCAGCAGTGGGTTGCGCCCCTCAATGGATGAGTGAAAAGGCAGTGTCCATCGGGCAGTACTTTGTCTCAAGTGGTGTTTATGTGGTCTTCGGGCCCGGCTTTCCCACAACAGGCTCCAGGGTGGTTACCGACTACTGCTTCAAGGAGATGGAGAATCTCTATGGAGGGATGTGGGACATGGCCGAGACATCTAATGATTTTGCCAATAAGATGATTGATAAAATAAACCAAAAGCGACAGAACCTCGGTCTGGATAAGAAAAAGGAACGAGTCCTCTTTGACATGGCCATGAGGCGTGAACTCGAGGCCACGCCTCTGCTCGATGCAGGGTGTCATGGGCCGGGGGGATAATTAAGATTGATGATTGATGATTGAAAAATTGTGGAAGAAGATGGCATCCTTCATTCGCTGGTTTACACTTATTCCTAAAAAAGGTGCATTATCGAATCGAATGCTGGATGCCGAAACTGGAAACTGGATAAAACGTAACTTCTCAATAAGTACGTGCAAATCATATTTTGCGACTATCCAATGGATTAAGGCTTTTGCAGGAATGACAGGCGCTCATACCCAATCGTCATTCCCCCGAAGGCGGGAATCCAGTGACTGTTACCCAGATTTATTGAGAAGTCACATTAAAACTGGATAACAACTCGATTCATCAGCTCCAATTTCCAATTTCCAACATAACAAAGTGTAAACCACTTTTGGCTTGCCAAGAAGGATGCCAAGAAGATTATCATATCCACATCTTGAAAAAAGCATGGTTCGCAAAAACCGGAAGAACCAAAAATAAGTTAGCCCCCCGGTATTTCACCACAGAGCCACAGAGGACGCAGAGAAAGACTTTGTTATTGTCGGAGGAACCGACAAGAAAGATATTTAAGGAGTCATCTCTGTGATCTCCATGCACTGCGGTGACAATACGAATCTAATACGTCACCGTAATAATGAATGAGAGTACTATGTATCAAGTAGAAAAAGAGGGGATATGAATGACAAGTTAGGCATTTTAGTTAGTTCCGACAGACACATCGACCACCTGATCGGCATTACCAGGGCGGCGCATAGGGCAGGAAAGAAAGTGAAGATTTTTCTCACTAATCGGGGCGTATTTTTGACTAAAAACGAGAGGTTCACCGAACTGGAGGGGATTTGCCATATAAGCCTTTGCAGCTTGTGCTTTGAATCTTTCAAGATTGATAGGCCCATACCAATTGTCAAGGACCAGGACTTTGGTACCCAGATGCGGAATGTCGAAATAATGAAAGATTGTGATCGTTGTATTGTTCTGTAGGAGAACCAGACCATGAATATTGAAAAGGTAGCTTTCATTATTAACGAAACCGAGAATTGCTGGCAGGCTCTGCGCAGCGCCTTCGGATGTATGGTGGAGAATCTTTGGTGCGGTGCCTTCTTCATTGACTCCAATATAGAAACCCCCTCGAATTTATCCGAGGAGGAGTTCGCAGAACACCTGGAGAGTTTTGTGAAGGACTTTGAGGCAGAGATCTATACTAACGTCAAGGCCGATGCCGACAAATATGAGCACGTTAAATACCTTTCATTGGAAGACATGATCTCCAAAATCAAGGCGTACCAGATAGTAGTGCCTTTTTAGGAAAACGAGAAAATGAAGCAGTTACATATTTTTAAAAGCAGACCCAAAAATAATACTAAGTTCCTTGCTGAGAAATTGGCAGAAGACCACAATGCGACATGGTTTAACCTTTATGAGGATACGGATTATGACAAGTTGGTGAAACTTATCTTTGACAACGATGAGGTAATAAGCTGGTGGTAAATTGTGGTCTTTGAAAGATGAACGTCGAACGTCGAACGTCGAACGTCCAACGTCGAATGAAAAACAAATATCCAATACCGAACATTCAACGGCTATTTCTATTTCTTTTCAGCCGTTTTGGTACTCGTAACGAAAAACATAATGAATTCTTCTGTTTTTTCTAAAATATCATTTAGTAGTTCAGGTTTTTCCATTCAAAATTCGATGTTGGACGTTCGATGTTCGATATTCGTCTTTTAGCAGTTCACTATTCTACGGGTTCATGTTGGCTTAAAATATAAAGACCATGCACAGGAAAGGGGAGGG
>CAZPBZ010000157.1:0-4354 GCA_964584765.1 uncultured Thermodesulfobacteriaceae bacterium | reverse complement strand
TTTTGTACGGGAAAGGATTTGACGAAATAGATCTAAAATAGAGCTGTCGTCATCAACAACTAGTAATCTAAAATGGAGGTCATGGTTTTCCATTAAAAATTCCCCAACATTGTTTACCAATTGAAATTATACGTTTAAAAAAAGCTATTGGCAAGATTTTTCCCTAATTGCCACAGATGATCATATGTTTTAATCGGTAAGGGCCAGTTTGAGGATTCGCAGCATTTTCATCATGTCCTCGGAAAGCCCCATGATCGACCCTATTACCTCGGCCGGCCTGAGGTTGAAACGGGCAATGGACCTGAGCGTCAGGTAAAAATACGGGGTTTCTTCATCTTGTACATCCTCAGGCCAGGAGAAAGGTGTTATGTGCGTGGCTTTAATATCTTTTTTTGTTATTGACTGAAGAGACTCAACTACCTGCTTGAGGTCTGTGGTAATCTGCTTTTTCTTACGTATCCTGCTCACAGGCCATTCGGGGGTTGAATTCAGCTTTTCAATTGAGCCTTTTACCTGAGATGCTGTAACACCAGGGACAAATATCAGGTATTTTACTAGTTCCGGCGTCTTTAAAGAAGTCTTTGGGCCTACGAGTTCTACTGAGCTTATAGTGATTCCTTGAGGCATCTCTTTACCCAGTAAATTTTTCAGACGGTCCGGTTTCATAGGCTCTGTAAGTGTAACGGCGAATTGTTCTGCCAGGCTCTCAGTGCCCAGGGGTATGGGCTGTCCAAAAGAAAAGCGGGGTTTGGGATGAAAGCCCTGAGAATAAGCAACCGGGATATGCGCCCTCCTTGCTGCCCGATGAAAAGCATGGACCAGTTCGAGATGTCCCAGAAATCGTGCCTTTCCCAGCTTGCTGAAGACCAGGTGATAAGTGATTTGGTGATTTGGTGATTTGGTGATTTGGTGATTGAGTGATTTGGTGAGGGATAAAATGTGAACTTTTTCCTTCTCGTAGACTACGGGACGGATATGCTTGAAATCACATACTTCGCAGGCCTGGCATTCACCATGTCTGCAGTCCGGTGTGTAAGTCTCTTTCCATGCCTTCTCTCTTTCTTCCAGTAAATACTCATTGCTCACACCGGTTAAAATGTGACCCCAGGGAAGAGGTGCCTTTGTATCAATTGCTTCTGTATATTTTTCAAGCTCGATATTTTCTTCAAGGGCAGCTTTTTTATACAGGTCAGGCATTAGATAGTCATTCCAGGCATCAAGACGTGCCCCCATTTTCCATGCCCTGTAAAGGACTCCTGTAAGCCTGCGGTCCCCTCTGGAAAAAACACCTTCCAGAAAGCTCTGAAGCGGGTCATGCCATTTATAATGAAGGTCCCGGCCCTTCAGGTTGGATTTCAGCAGTTCAAGGCGGTCTCTGGATTCCCTGACATTTAGTTGGCGTTCCCACTGAAAGGGGGTATGGGGTTTTGGCACAAAGGTGCCTACACTGACAGTAACTTTTTTGCCCCTTTTCCTGCTACTTGCAAGGACCCTCTTTGCGAGTTCGGCGATTTCCAGAACATCGGCCATGGTCTCTGTCGGAAGACCTGTCATGAAGTAAAGTTTTATGTTGCTCCATCCGAGCTTATAGGCCTGGGCTGCCGTATCAATGAGGTCATGCTCTGTAATTCCCTTGTTTATTACTCTTCGCAGTCTCTCACTCCCTGCCTCCGGAGCCAGGGTAAACCCGGTTTTCCTCACCCTTTGTATCTGGTTCATAATTTCCGGATTAAGGGTTCCTACTCGAAGAGAAGGGAGAGAGACCGCAACATTCTCCGGCATATAGCGATCCATCAAGGTACTTAATAGGGGCAAAAGACATCCGTAGTCACCCGTACTCAGGGAAAGCAGGGAGAGTTCCTCCCATCCGGATGTGGCCAGGGCCTGTTCCAGCAGGGAGAGGACCTTTTGAGGGGAGCGTTCACGTACGGGTCTATAGGTAATGCCTGCCTGACAAAACCGGCAACCACGGGTACAGCCCCTTGCTATCTCGATTCCCATACGATCATGGACTATCTGGGTATATGGTACGAGAGGGCGAGAGGGAAAAGGGGCCTTGTCAAGGCAAGATACTATTCTGCGCCTTACAAGACCTGCCTCGGGCCTTCTGGGCTCAAGGGCGGCAAAGGAGCCGTCTGCTTGATATTTTGGTCTGTAAAATCCCGGCACATAGACGCCGTCTATACGGGAAAGGGCGACGAGAATCTCATTTTTGTCGCTCCCTGTTTCTCGCCAATCCTTTATAAGGCCTGCGATTTCAGGCAGGGCTTCCTCCCCGTCTCCTACCAGGATGGCATCAAATAAATCAGCAACAGGTTCAGGATTAACCGAGCAACTTCCTCCCCCAAGGATTATGGGCCACTTGGGGTTGTTTCTTTCCTCTGCCCGGATGGGTATATTTGCAAGGTCCAGAATAGTCAGGATATTGGTATAGCAGAGTTCATATGGGAGGGTTATGGCCAGGACATCAAATTCGCTTAATGGACGCCGGCTCTCAAGACCCCAGAAAGGCACTTTTTCAGATCTCAGGAGTTTTTCAAGGTCAATATCAGGGCAGTAGGTCCTGTCTGCCAAGGCCCATGGTATTTCGTTGATTATGTGATACAGGATATGAAGCCCAAGATGAGACATCCCAATTTCATAGAGATCAGGAAAGATAAGAGCGATTCGGAGACTTGCTTCGCTCCAGTCCTTGTGGCAGGCATTAATTTCATTGCCAAGATAACGGCTTGGTCTTCTTATCAAAGGTAGTATATCTGTTGGTTTCATGGCCGGCCCAAGTTAATCCGATGACACTTTATGAGCAAGTGCGGTTTATTTTCTTCTGTGACCTTGGTTGCTAACATAGCTGTTAAGCTGTTAAGTTGTTAAGTTGAGCAGCTAAAAACCAGCCTGAAGGGCGTTAAGTTCATAGTATAGGAATTTTCGTAACCGTTCACGGGTTCAAAGGTTCAGGGAAAGGGTATAATCCTATGGGTAAGACTATAAATGTAGGTCTGCTGGGTTTTGGGACTGTTGGGAGTGGTACGGCCAGGATCCTGCTGGAACAATCAGAACTTTTAGAGCAACGCACTGGTACAAGTATAAGGCTTGCGCGGATCTGTGACATGGACATTACTACTTCCAGGGGTTTTCCAGTACCCTCTGAGATCCTCACCGATGATGTGAGATCCCTTCTTGACGACCCGGAAATAGACATATTTATTGAGCTCATAGGCGGTCTTGAGCCGGCCCGGACCTTTGTGATAGAGGCTATTCAAAAAGGAAAGCACGTTATCACGGCAAACAAGGCCCTCCTTGCAGCTCACGGCCATGAGATTTTTGAGGCGGCAGCAAGATATGGCGTTGAACTAGGATTTGAGGCCAGTGTGGGCGGCGGAATACCTGTTGTTAAGGCAGTGAAAGAGGGCTTTGTGGCAAACCGTCTTCACACAGTCATGGGCATAATGAACGGCACTGCCAACTATATCCTCACGAGGATGACCGAGGAGGGCATGGCCTTTCAAGATGTGCTGGCAGATGCGCAGCGCCTCGGCTATGCTGAGGCGGATCCTGCCTATGATGTTGAGGGTGTTGATACAGCCCATAAGCTTGTCATCATGGCCATGCTGGCTTTTGGTACTCCGGTTGAGCTTTCAGATATCTACATCGAAGGTATATCCAAGCTCTCGCCCCTGGATATTTCCTTTGCAAAGGAATTTGGATACAGGATCAAGCTTCTTGCCATTGCAAGAAACGGCGGTGATGGGCTTGAACTGAGAGTCCACCCGACCATGATCCCGTCAGAGCACCTTTTGGCACAGGTTGGGGGAGTCTACAATGCCTTTTACTTCATTGGTGATTCGGTAGGAAAGGTGTTGCTATACGGCCTGGGAGCCGGGCAGATGCCCACAGGCAGCGCTGTGGTGGCTGATGTAGTGGATGTGGCCAGGAATCTGGCCGGGGGGGCTGTTGGAAGGGTGGCATCCTTAGGGCTTCCATATAATCTGCTTAAGCCTCTGGAAAAGAGGCCGATGGATTCTTTGAAGGGATGTTATTATTTTCGGTTTTCGGTTGTGGATAGGCCGAAGGTCCTTGCCCGGATATCCGGAATCCTGGGGGACATGGGTATCAGCATAGCCTCGGTCGTGCAGAAGGGACGAGGTAGAGAGTCATCGGTTTCTATAGTGATGCTTACTCATGAGGCACATGAGGCCAAGGTGCGCGAAGCATTAAAACAAATTGGCTCACTTGACGTAATTTCAGGTGAGACCATGGTCATCCGCATCGAAGATCTTAAGACCCTTGAGGAATTGAGGGATTTTATTTAAGAAGGAGTTCTGTTGTGACTGACATCAACACAATAAATGTTGCT
>CAZPBZ010000156.1:0-4358 GCA_964584765.1 uncultured Thermodesulfobacteriaceae bacterium | reverse complement strand
GGCGCTGATTTTCTGCCCTTTTTTGTCCTGCACGTAAAAAACATCCACTACCTGGTCGACCTTGGTACCTATCTTGGCCCTGGAAATATTTATGCCGAAATCCGCCAGGGTATGGGTAATATCGTAGAGAAGGCCGATCCTGTCCTCTGCATAGACCTCCACGATTGTGTAGAAGTCTGATGCCTCATTGTCCAGGACAACCCGGGCTTGGCGTTTGAGGTATTTCTGCCAGTCGCCTGATCTTACCGGCCTGTATTTTCCTGCCAGTCGATGGGATAGCCCCAGCCGGTCATCCAGGGCCAGGTTCAGATTTCTTTTAAGGGCTTCCCAGTCCTGTTCATCGTAGCCCTTGTTGACCGAGGATTTCACATCCAGCACATCTATAGCTGTCCCATCCCCTAAGGTAAAAATCTGAGCAGCAAGCACGTTGAGATTGTGAAGGGCCATTATTCCAAATACCCTGGCAAGGAGCCCGGTTCGGTCATTGGCCATCACGAGCAGGGACCAGTAAGTTCTCCTGTCCTCAGCCAATACCAGGGAAAGTTGATCTGACAATTGAGCCTTGAGTTGGATATGCCTTTCAATGGCCTCGGGAGTAAAGCTCAGTATGTAGTCATCAGGCATTATAGCAAGGCTCTCTTTTCCTTTTTCCCCGAGCATGGAGGCTATCTGTTGCTTCATCCAATCTAAGGCCTGTATCCTGTGGTAATCATAGACCTCTGATCCTTCCAGGAAGAGGGTGATTTTCAAGTATAGATCATGCACCAGCGCTGCTTTCCAATCATTCCAGACGGTTGGGCCGGTTGCCCTTGAATCCGCTACGGAGAGTAAATAGAGCATGTTTAACCGTTCAATGTCCTGTATTTCCCTGGCGCATTTCAATATGAGGGTTTCATCTTCCATATCCCGTCTCATGGCAATATGCACCAGAGAGAGGTGGTCCTGCACAAGGAAGGATAGACAGGCGCATTCCTCTGAGGAAAGCCCCATTCTTTTACCGATATCCTTGACTATTTCAGCCCCGCGTTCAGCGTGGTGTCCACCACGGCCCTTTCCTATGTCATGTAACAGGGCAGCGAGATAAAGTATGTGAGGTGATTCCAGGGCCATAAAAATCCGGGACTCTTCCTCCTTCAGGCCATGGAGTTCGGCAACAGTTTGGAGTAAGTGTCTATCCACTGTGTGAACGTGGTAAACATCGTGTTGGGCCAGGAATTTGATCTCAGAAAACTCCGGGATGTAGGCTGCAAGAATGCCTGTATCCAGCATGGCATCCAGGACCTCTAAAGGCCTTTCGCCATCCTGAAGCGCCTGCAAAAAGGCCTCGGCCATGTATTTTGAGGATCTCAACTCTTCGTCTACAAGGTCCAAGTTGGCGCTTACAAGCCGTCTTGTCCTGTAATGTATAGGCAGGCCGGTCCTGGCCGCATAGGTAAAAAGCCGCATTAACAGATAGGGACATTTTTCAAGTAGTGATGGCTCTGTGAGGTTTATGCGGCAATCAATGACCTCTATGCCAGGCTCAAGAATTTTATTTTCTTTGCTGCAGGCGGAAAGGTTCGAGACCTCGTCAGCACATTCAAAAAACAGGTCTGATATGACAGCTACGGTCTGTAGATGTCCGTAAACCTCCTTCATGAAGTGTTCCACACCAAGCATATTGTTACTGTCCTTATGGCCAAGGAAACTGGAAACTTCCTCCTGATACTCGAAAAACAGCCTGTCGTTTTTGCGGGACTTAATATAGTGGAGCCTGTTTCTTATCCGGAGCAGATAATCCCGGGAATCTTCCAGTGCGATCCTTTCCTCCTTTGTAATGAGCCCTGCCTCTTCAATGGATTTGATATCTTCCAGTCCAAAAAGGACCTTGGAAGTCCATAAGATCGAATGGATGTCCCGCAACCCCCCCCTGCTTTCCTTAATGTTGGGCTCAAGGAGATAGGCATTGGCTCCGAATCGTCTATGCCTTTCCTTTCTGTGAGCAATCATGTCCTCCACAAAGGCCTTTTCCCTGCCCTTTAGAAATCTCTGAATGAACTCGTGCTTCAGCCGGAGAAAGAGTGAATCGTCTCCATGGATAAACCTGGCATCTAATAGTGCTACCTGAAAGTAAAAGTCTTTTTTGGCGTCAGTCAGGCAGGCCTCAATGGTCCTCACACCGTGGCCCACCTCTAAACCGGCATCCCACAGGGGGTAAAAGACGGATTCAGCAACAGAGGACATCCGGTCTTCCACCTCTGGTTCATAAAGTAACATCACATCAATATCTGAAAATGGGAAAAGTTCTGCTCTTCCGTATCCCCCCAGAGCTATCAGGGTCATTTTCTCCTTGGCTTCAGGACAGGCAGAAAAGGCCTCTGATAAAAAGGCATCCACAATCCTGGTGTGCTCTACAAGAAGTTCCCGTCCCCTGAGCCCTCGTTCCCACAAGGCTTGCAAGGCCTCGCGACCCGAACGTAACCCATCTGATTTTGATGAATGATCTAACATTTCATGTATGTCTTGCGCTTAACCTGCATCTGTGTTGTAAGTCCCACCTAACAATAAACACAGGAATACGTACAGACCTTTGCAATTCTTTTCGACCCTTAACCTGCCTTTCTGAAATTTATGTGTTACATAATGCTTGACATGCAACCCGATTTTTGCCATGTCTTGCCTTGGAAAATAGTTACTATCATTCTTTACTTGAAAGAAATAGGTCGAATGGAATTTCATAATTGTATCAGAAATAAGTATGGAAAGTGTGATGTCCCGTCCAATACGATCAAAAGAATAAAAGACGGGTTACAGAAACTGGATCTCGAAGTTGAATACTACCCCTTTCAAGTATCGGACAACATTTATTGGGGGCGAGTATGGATTGATTCAATAAGGATAGTCTGTAATGGGAAAGGCATTACCCCTGAGCTTGCCGAGGCCAGTGCATATGCAGAACTGTCTGAACGCCTCAGTGCCGGGCTGTTCTATCCGGTCTTTGAAGAGCAGGTAAGGTTTAACGTTCCAGGCCTTTACAATGAAGAGACTAACAGGTTTCTGAATTATGAATGGATGGAAGGATATATTTATTCCCACCAGGATGATCTGGAAAATCCTCTTAGAATAGAAGATCTGCTGGCAAATGAAAAACATCTGACACATAAGGATATTGAAGATCTTAAAAACAGCAGGATGGCCGGCCATTGGGTTGACGGTTTTTCAATTGTCCGCAACGAGACAGTAAAAGTACCGGTCAATTTTGTTTCTTATATCCACGGATCAAACGGGATGGCGGCAGGGAATACCATTGAAGAGGCGATGATTCAGGCCACATGTGAAATATTTGAACGTTTTTCCCAAATACAGACAATCAGATCTGAAAAAATCATACCCTCAATTGATTTGGATTCTGTGGAAAATGAGACCATAGGGGATATGATTAAATTCTATCAGGGAAAGAATGTTGACGTAATAATCAAGGATCTTTCTCTTGACGGCCTGATACCCTGCATAGGCGTCCTGTTTATAAACAACAACCTGCGTACTGATCGCCTGGAACATAGGATCTTGATACCGGGCGTATCCTTCAATCTAGAGGAGGCCCTGACAAGGTGCTTTACAGAAAGCATGCAGGGCAGGGAAACTCTTTTAACTCCCCGTCCTGAGCTGGATAGACCAGTTGTCCATAAATCCCAGGTTAATGACTATTATATGTTAATGAAATGCAGTATTTCTCTGAAAGATATCTCTTTTCTCGATCAAGGAGAAACCAGGACTTATAAGAATATCAAGATCAACGATGTCCTCAGTGAAATCGAGGAGATCAAAAGGGTATGTAAAGCATTCAATACTGATTTTATATTATTAAACCACACCCATCCGGTATTAAATTTCCCAGTGGTAAGAGTAATAATTCCACGAATTTCTGATTTTTTACCTTTTTTAAGACAGGACGTCCTTGTATCCGGGCCGACAAGACCTTCCGCTACATGGCGCGGAGGAGAATTCAAGAAGATAATGCAGAGCTTTTTTGCCTGAAGTTAAAGGGAAAAGCTCAGAGCTGAAGGCTGAAGGCTGAAAGATTAAAAATTAAAGAGCTGTCGTAATCAACCCCTTTCAGCTTTCAGCTTCTATGCTTTCAGCTCTGCGAAATCAGGGCATTATGTATTTCTGCTCATACCTTGGCACCCACCACCGTATGAAGTTGTAAGTTATACCGGCAGGAGCAGGCTCAATACCCTTGAAACGCTTGTGGATCACTGGAAGGGCCATTGGAACGTAAAGAAAAGTATAGGGCTGATCCTCAGCCAGTATCTCCTGGATAAGCCAATATATTTTCTTACGTTCATTGCGGTCAAAGGTCCTCCGCCCCTCCACAA
>CAZPBZ010000155.1:0-4361 GCA_964584765.1 uncultured Thermodesulfobacteriaceae bacterium | reverse complement strand
CAGTGGTCAACAAGTTCTCAGCAGTCTGGGGGCCATTCATCTTTGCCATTATCCGGCACTTGACCGGCTCGTCCAGAAACTCAATCCTCTCCCTTATCTTTTTTTTCATCCTCGGCATCCTTCTGCTCTCCCTGGTAAACGAAAAAAAGGCCCGAAATGCCGGTGCCGAACTGATATTATGATAATCCGCTTCTCCTATATTGCCGGTCTCATGGCTCTTAACTTGCGCTCGCTGCATAGATCATAAAAAAACTTATTATTTGTCCTTGACCAGAAAGATCATTCCATATTAGTTATTGCGTAATCCTTAGAAGAATCTGATTTGAGCCTGATGCGCAAGATCAGGCAAAATGGGACGTTTGGAAGAATGCGGAATATCCTATTATGATTTCGGGATCATTTGCCAGCAACGTGCACGGCGTACCCCGTGTGACCGTGGATGCCGACGTTATTGTTGAAGCAGATCTTCGTGCCTTGCCCCGATTCATTGGTCGGCTTGGCGACGATTTCTATGCTGACGCCGAGGCCGCAAAGGATGCATTTGCCGGCAATCGAATGTTTAACATCATTCATCTGCCCACAGGGTTTAAGATCGACCTTATCTTGCGAAAGACACGTGACTTTAGCTTTGACACCACAATGGAATACATCGCCAGGCATTATAACATGGACCTTTGAGCCGCTATCCTTGTCGCACCCTGATGGACCAGGCATGGGCCGTAAGGCCTTCGATTTCTGCCAGGCGGATTACGTCATCAGCATCCTTTTGGAAGGCCTCCTGGGAATAGGAAATTATACTTGAATTCTTAAGGAAGGTCTCCACACCAAGGGCTGAAGAAAACCGTGCTGTACCCATGGTGGGGAGTACGTGGTTAGGCCCGGCAATATAGTCTCCTATGGGCTCCGGTGTAGCATTGCCCAGGAATATTGCTCCTGCATGACGGATCTTTGGGAGTAGCCCCCATGGGTCTGAGACCAACAATTCCAAGTGCTCTGGTCCGATTCTGTTTGCTATCTCAGTAGCTGTCTCAAGGTCATCAACTTTCAGTAACAGGCCGTTTGTCTTCAAGGACTCGGTTGCAGTCTCCTGTCTTCCCAGCTTTTCAAGTTGGTTTTTCAACTCTGCAGGCACCTCTTCAGCAAGCCTTGTTGATGTAGTAATCAGCATAGCTGTTGCCATGGGGTCGTGCTCTGCCTGAGAGAGGATGTCAGCAGCCACGAACTCTGACGGTGCGCTCTCATCCGCTATGATAAGTATCTCGCTGGGTCCTGCCACCATGTCGATCCCAACAATACCTGCCACCATCTTCTTTGCCAGGGTCACATAGACGTTACCTGGTCCCACTACTACGTCTACAGGGAGCACTGTCTCTGTTCCAAAGGCCAGGGCACCGATGGCCCAAGCGCTTCCCATCTTGTAGATTTCACTTACTCCCACTTCTGAGACTGCTACCAGCAAGTGAGGATTAACGGCCCCATACTTGTCGGGCGGCGTGGTGATCACAATCCGTTTGACTCCTGCAATTTTGGCAGGGATTGCATTCATAAGAACAGAAGAGACCAGCGGAGTTTCACCCCCCTTGCCTCCGGGGACATACAATCCGGCGGCATCCACAGGCCGTATCATTTGTCCCAGTATGGCTCCATCTTCCCTTGTCATTATCCATGACTTTGGCTTCTGATGTATATGGAATTCTTCAATATTGGATATGGCTTTCTTGATACTTGACAGGAAATCGTTGTCTACCTTTGAATAGGCTGCTTTTAACTCTTGTTGGGATACTGCCAGGTCTTTGATTTCAAAATCAGGGGCGTCATACTGTCTTGTGTATTGGACTACAGCCTGGTCTCCTTTGCTTCTTACCTGTTCAAGTATCTCCTTTACCCTGGTCTCATGCTGTGAGGAGATCTCAAATTGGCGGTGGATCAAGGAATCCACCCTGTTTTTTCCCTCAGCAGTATTATAATGAACAGGTTTCAGCATCGTTTCAGTCTCCTAAAAAAGCTCGAGGCCGGGTTTTCCCTGACCCCGAGCTATTTGCAGTGCCTTTGAGAGTTCTAATCGATACGTATGGCTACGTAACGGCTGGACTCGCCATCACGGATCCTGAAAAGGGCGCTCTTGGTCTGTTCTGATTGGGCCAGGGCCTTTACAAATTCATCCATATTGTGAACCCGCTTGCGGTTCACCTCTTCTATCAGGTGTCCCGGGCGGATACCTACACGGGCTGCCGGGCTTCCCTGTTCTACCTCTGCCACCAGAACACCCTGGGACTCACGGTATCCGAATTGTTCTGCCAGCTCCCCGGTCAGATCCTGCACGACAAGGCCGAGTTTGCCCAAGATCTCGTGCTGGGCCGTCCCTATGATCTTGCCAACAGGCTGTTCACCAATAGTGACCTGGATAGTCTCATGTTTGTTTTCTCTCAAGACCTCCATCTTTAACTTGGTTCCTGGTAAAGTCATGGCTATCTTGTTTCTGAGTTCTCCCAGTTCGTCAACCTTTTTGCCGTTCAGGCTGAGTATAATATCACCCTGTTTCATGCCTGCTTTTTCTGCAGGAGAGCCTTCTGAGACTTCGGCTACCAGCACGCCCTCTGTCTTTTTCAGGCCAAAGGACTTAGCTAATTCCTCATCTATATCCTGTATGACCACTCCGAGCCATCCCCTGGTGACTTTGCCTTTTTCCAAGAGTTGATCCTTGATGGCCTTTGCCATGTTTATCGGTATGGCGAAACCTATACCCATATAACCGCCACTTCTGGAGAATATGGCAGTGTTCATACCAACGGCCTCTCCGTGGATGTTAACAAGTGGTCCGCCTGAATTCCCCGGATTTATGGCAGCATCGGTCTGTATAAAGTCTTCGTAGTCGTTGATGCCCACGCGGCTTCTGCCCTTGGCGCTGACCACGCCTACAGTGACTGTCTCGCTGAGACCAAAGGGATTACCTATGGCTATGACCCACTCTCCCACCTCAAGCTTGTCCGAGTCGCCCAGGCGGAGTACAGGCAGATCTGTCGCGTCTATCTTTATCACTGCCACATCGGATTGTGGATCCGTCCCTATCACCTTGGCTTTAAACTCCCTGCCGTCAGCCAGCTTTACCTTGATGAGGTCAGCATCTCCCACAACATGGTTATTGATGAGGATGTAGCCGTCTTTGTTTATAATAAAGCCTGAGCCCTGCCCTCTCTGTTGGAATTTCTTGGGCGTTCCCTGTTTTGGCTGAAAGTGGGGGCCGAAAAAACGCTCAAAAAACGGGTCATTAAAGAAATCAGAGGGATCCTGAAACTGAAAGGACGATGCTGCGCCACCTCTTTCCACTGTCTTCTCGACCTGGACAAAGACCACTGCCGGCATAGCCTTTTTAACTACAGCGGCAAAGGCCTTGGCCGTCTTGTCTAACAGGGCTATGTTCTCGTCATCATTTGATGCAAAACTGTTTGTAGCACAACTCAATATCAGCAGTATTGTTACCAACATTCTGATAAGGTTGAACTGTGTAAATGTTTTCAGATTGCTCTTCGGGTGCATCTTATTTTTCTCCTTACTTGTTCTTTTTTCACTAATTAGAGTCTTTTTCTTCTATTCCTTCTGCGATTTTGCGGAATTCATCTTTGCTCATTATCTCTTGCACGAGCAGGCGCTCTGCCACCTTTTCAAGGGAGTCCCGGTGTTCTTCTATGATTTTTTGAGCCCTGGCATTTTGCTCGCTCAACAATTGTCGTACCTGCTTGTCCACTTCTGAGGCAAGTTCAGGGCTCAAAGGTTCTGTGGTCTGTGGGAAACCAGGTACCCTCAGAAAGGGACTGGTTTCCCTGGAAAGGGCCACGGGTCCAACCTTTTCGTCCATTCCGAAGCGGCATATCATGCTTCTGGCTATTTCCGTAGCCATTTCCAGGTCATTCTGTGCCCCGGAACTCACCTCTCCCATAATTATTTTTTCAGCAGCCCGCCCTCCAAAAGATACACAGATCCTGTCCAGGAGTTCACTTTTGGTTACAAGGTACCGCTCTTCCTCAGGTAACTGAAGTGTGTAGCCAAGAGCTGCCCTTCCCCGTGGTATGATGGAGATCTTGGTGACCGGCGGGGCATTGGGGCAATGAAATGCCACGAGGGCATGGCCGGCCTCATGATAGGCCACGCGTTTGCGCTCATTTTCTCCAAGACGCCGACTTTTTCGTTCCGGGCCGGCGAATACTTTTTCAACCGCCTCTTCGACGTAAGTCTGGGTGATCTGTTTTGAACCATGTCTTGCTGCAAGAAGGGCTGCCTCATTCATGATATTTGCAAGATCGGCCCCGGAAAACCCCGGAGTCCTGAGGGCAATGTTTTTAAGATCTATGTCAGGGGCCAGG
>CAZPBZ010000154.1:0-4376 GCA_964584765.1 uncultured Thermodesulfobacteriaceae bacterium | reverse complement strand
GGCTACCGGCTGCGCCGCCCCTGAATGATGTTGAGCAGCAAAACAATGATAGCAATCACCAGCAGGATATGAATGAACCCTCCCATCGTGTAATTACTGATCAGTCCCAGCGCCCACAGAATTATCATTATCAAAGCGATCGTCCACAACATATGATCCTCCTTTCAGTTTATTGAGAGTATTTTTATACGATTCACCTCCCGATACGAATCCCCTGGAGGGAACCAATGAGCCCGAAGGCGCTTAACAGCCAGATAATGACTGCAATAATCACGACGACATTCAAGATTTTCTTTATAGTGGGTTGCATCGGTATGTAGCTGTTAATCACCCAGAGGATCACCCCAACGACAACCAGAACAATTATTAATTGAATCAACGGCATAATATTTCTCCTTCTTCAAAATTGCCTATTTTCTGAAAAATTCTGTCGGAACCGATTTAGATCCTTTTCCAATGAATCAAGCCGGCGGGAAATATCTGCACTCTCCTCATACGTCGGGTATCCGCCTCCTTCCGTTATCCGCAAATACTCTCGAATGCACACCAGCAAACTTTCCGGGCTGCTTTTCCACATTTGATTCGATCACTTTTGTTTCTTCCTTCTTGTCCGAAACTGCCACAATCACGGCCTTGCGATGATCAATCCACAAACCCACAATCGTTTTCATATATTTCCCCTTGCTGGAAAAGGCTTCCTCCGGCAATCAGATGCCAGGGCGCATTGCCTTAAGACACAGTCATATATTCCGACACCCACGGTCCCCGGACCAGATGTCCGGGGACCGAATGACGGCGAGCCGGTTTGCTGCCTACTTAACGCGCATGTCATTCTTGACCGATGTCACCCCCTTGACGCTGCTTGCAACTTCGACCGCCCTGTCAATGTCGGCCTGAGAATTGACGAAGCCGCTCAACTGAACCACGCCCTTGAAAGTTTCGACGTTGATCTCGCTCGACTTCAGCGAATCTTCGCCGAAGATGGCCGCCTTTACTTTGGTAGTAATAACGGAGTCGTCAAAATACTCTCCGGTTCCCTCCTGCTTTGCCGTCGTTGCGCATCCCAGAAGAGAAACCAGCAGAATGACGAGAAAAAAGGGGGCGAACAGATTGAATAGTTTCATAATGATCCTCCTTGTGTGTGATGTTTTTTGATTTTTACCTTCCCAACACTTTTGATTGCAATCTTCCCATATTCCCGCGCCTGGTTTTACGGACCAGTGCCCATGCCTCCTTATATCAGGCCTAAGAGCAGCAGGATGATCAGGATCAGCAGATGCGTTCCTTACCGTGCCCTCCAGCGTTACCATGCCTTTGTTTGTCTCGACCAGGGTCACGATTTTGTCTTTGGTGTCAACCTCCGTCATGGCGCTCACATTCCGATGAAACAACAGCGCGGCTTTCACTTTCATGGTGACCCACGCATCCGAATTCTCGGCAGCGCTTTCACTAATTTGAAGGCCGGCAAACCCGTTCCAGGATCTTTTCAAAATGAAACCCATGGATGGCCAGTTCCACGGCAGTGGGCAAAGCCCTTCGCTTCACGAAAAAGGTTTTCACAATCAATTTCCAATAGCGAAACCGGGCCTTCGATACTATGCCGAGCCGCCAGGCAGCTCTCATGAAGGCGAGCAGATCTTCCTTGGTTACGCTGGTCCTGGCGGTGGGCGTGTAGTTCTTGAGAAAGGTGTTTATCCTCTGGTAGTAGTATTTTGGGGAATACAGAGTGGTGAGAAGCTTTTGATACCCTTCAATGAGTTTCTCTTTTTCCATTCTGGGTTTGAAGTTCAGACGTCCATCCGTATTCTCACCGGTGGCATCACTGAGCAGCCTTCCTTCGGCCTTCAGGCGATGCCAGAGACGGGTCTGCGGCAGCGCGGTCAATATGCCCACCATCGCCGTGACCACGCCGATCTGTTGGATAAAGCGCACCTGCATTTCGAATATATTCTCGGGGTCATGATCAAAACCAACAATGAATCCGCCCATGACCTGCATACCGTGTCGGTGAATCGTGTCCACGACCTCTGCCATACTGCCGGTGGTATTTTGTTTTTTTCCGCATTCCATCAGGCTGTCATGGTTTGGCGTCTCAAGCCCCACAAACACCTTGAAAAAATTGGCGGCACTCATCAGTTGCATCAGTTCCTCGTCGTTTGCCAGGTTGACGCTGACTTCGGTGATCAGGGTAAACGGGAATTGATGCTTCCGCTGCCATTCGATCAAGGGGGGCAGCAGTTGCTTCACTTCTCGCGTGTTGCCGATAAAATTATCATCAACGATGAAGACTGATTTCCGCCAGCCGGCATCAAACAGGGCCTGAAATTCCTTTTGCATCTGTGTCGGTGATTTTACTCGCGGGATTCTGCCATTCATTATGACGATGTCGCAGAACTCGCAGTTGAACGGGCATCCTCGCGAATACTGGATTGCCATGGTCGCATAATTCTTTATATCAATCAGCGACCAGAGAGGAACCGGTGTTCGGGTAATATCGGGCCGCTCTGCGGATGTATAAAGTGGTTTCGGCTGACCGGCGGCAAGGTCCTTAAGGAAGAGGGGTAAGGTTATTTCCGCCTCGTTCAGGATAAAATGGTCAACGCCTTCAAACTGCTCATGCTGCGTTGTGAAAACCGGGCCGCCGGCAACAACTTTTTTGCCGTGCGCCCTGCACCGTTGGATGATCTGCCGTGCGCCTTCTTTTTGAACGATCATGGCGCTGAGGAAAACCATATCTGCCCACGCCAGTTGCTCATCCGATAGCGGTTCAATATTGAGGTCCACCAGTTTTTTCCGCCAGCCATCGGGCAACATTGCGGCCACGGTCAACAGGCCCAGGGGTGGGAAAGCGGCCTTTTTGGAAATGAATCTGAGAGAATGCTTGAAGCTCCAGAAGGTGTCAGGATATTGAGGGTAAATTAGCAGAATGTTCATGGAATGTCCTATCAAATTATTGTTGGTTAACTCTCTGCAATGTGGCTTCAGGGACAGGTCCGTCGGAATTCTCACTGGATACGGCCCTGATGTCATCCACTATCTTCGATACCTTTTTATTGTCTTTTTTAAGGCTTCAACCACATCTTCCTGGTCTCTTTCCCTGAGCAGGGGATAAAGGGGGAGGGAAAAAAGTCGTTCACTGTTCCACTCGGCATTGGGGAGTATGCCGGGTTTATAGCCGTATTTTTCCCGATAGAAACGCTGTAGGTGGATTGCCGGAAAATGGAGGCCTGTGCCGATATTTTCATCCTGCAGGGCCGCAAGGAACTGGTCGCGATTGATTGTAAGGGCCTCGATCTCAAGACGCACCACATAAAGATGCCAGGCGTGGTGATGTGGATAGGAGGCCTGGCCCAGGGGGCTGATCTCTGGGATCTCTGCCAGGAGCCGGTGGTAGTTTTCGGCAAGCTCTGCCCGCCTCTGGTTAAATTTCTGAATGCGGGCTAACTGGTGAATCCCGATAGCAGCCTGAAGGTCCAACATGTTGTATTTATAGCCCGGCTCTTCGACCTCGTATTGCGGAACTCCGCCCTTGGAGTAACGTTTCCAGGCATCCCGCGAAATACCATGGAAGCGGAGTCTGCGCATCCTTTTGGCCCTTTCTGTATCGTTGCAGAGGACCATCCCACCCTCGCCAGTGGTCATGTTTTTGATGGGATGGAAGCTGAATACCGCGAATTCACTGTCTGAGCCAACTAACCTGCCACGGTAGACAGTGCCCACGGCGTGGGCCGCGTCTTCAATGAGACTGAGCCCTTTTGCCCGGCATATCTCTTTTATTGGATCCAGGTCGCATGGAGCTCCTGCAAAATGTACAGGGATAACGGCACGGGTCCTTGATGATAGGTGTTTTTCTACCTCGGCCGGATCGATCTGCAGGGTCTCCCGGTCCACATCCGCAAAGACCGGCCGTACTCCACATATTTCTATATTGTTCACTGTAGAGGGCCAGGTTATTGAAGTTGTAATGACCTCATCTCCCGGTGCCAAATCCAGTGTAGCAACTGCCAGGTGTAACCCGGCAGTTGCAGAGTTCACAGCAATGGCCTCCTTACTTCCACTCCATTGCAAAAATTCGTTCTCAAAACGAATAACCTTGGGGCCGGTGGTCAGCCAGCCGGAGCGCAGGCTGTCCACCACCTCGTCTATTTCTGCCTGGCCGATGGTCGGGCGGGAAAATGGCAAAAAAACAGACCTCACAGGGACGCTGTCAGTCATCATACACTCCTTGTAACGAGATATACACCGAGGCAGATTATCAGTATGCCTGCCCAGCGTACAGGTCCTAGAATTTCTTCGAAGAAAAACCGTCCTGCAAAAGCAGTCACGATGTAGCCTACGCTCAGGAGTGGATAGGCGTAACTCACGTCCACTCTGGA
>CAZPBZ010000153.1:0-4402 GCA_964584765.1 uncultured Thermodesulfobacteriaceae bacterium | reverse complement strand
AGACCCTTTTAGGGTCACCGTCCAAGCCACCCTTTTTAGGGGTGGTAATTGACTTTTATTAAATAGCTTTTTAAGAATTATACAAAAGGGTATATATTATAGAATAGATAGGTAGACCTACACAAGCCGTATAAATACACATACGTTTTTCAACATGATTCTTAAAAAATGAACAAAATCAATGCACTGTCAAAAATAGTCATACTGGTTTTTTCTATTTTTATTCTGGGATGTACCATGGGAAAAGACTATACGTATGAGAGCATCGTGACCGAATACAACCTGGAGCATTATGAGACAACGCCAAGCACACAATCGGAATCTGAGCCGGACTTAAGTTATCTTAAGAGACCGATTTCCATACTTGATGGCATCAGGATTGCTATTCACAATAATCCCGACATTGACATTGCAATCTCACGCATCAGGCAGTCAGAGGCCACTATTGACGAGGCCAATGCCGCTTTCTGGCCATCACTGGCCTTTTACACAGAATATACAAAGGCAGATTCCCCATCTACTTATCTTTTCAAGAGAATAGATCAAAGAAGGCTTGCTTCAGGGACGGACTTTAATGATCCGGGCAGAATTGAAAATTTTGAAACAGGTTTTTCAGCCAGGTGGAATATTTACAACGGCGGCAGGGATGTGTTGAGGAAAAAGATGTCTGAAACCGGCCTGGAGATCGACCGGTTGGACCGTCTGACCGTGGAGAATGCCCTGACCGCATCGGTGATTCAGACATATTACAGTGCGCTGGCAGCAAAGGACTTTATCAGGATCGCCAAGGAGTCTGTCGCAACTGTTGACGATGAGCTGCGTGTAATGCTGGTGAAATTCAACGCAGGCGGCGCCCTAAAATCTGACATACTCTCTCTGGAGGTCCGGCTGGCACAGACGAAGGAGGACCTGATCAGGGCCCAAAACAACTATAAGCTTTCTCTGGCTGCGCTGGCAAATCTGATGGGTGCTGATGCCGACACAGAGATTGAGCTGTCCGGAGCTGAATGGCAGCCGGTGGAGCTACCTGCTGATTATGATGACGGTATCGTTACTGCCTTGGGCATAAGGCCGGAGCTATTGAAAGCAAGAAAGCAGATCATTCAGTCCAGTATGGCGCTGGACATGGAAAAGGGCGGTTACCTCCCGAGTCTTGATGCCCAAGGAAGATACTACAGTGATGATCCGGGCCTTTCATACAACGGGAACAGGGCCAACTGGGTAGCAGGAACCATTTTGAACTGGGATGTTTTTACTGGTTTCAGCACAGGCGCCAAAGTCAGGAAGGCAAGGGCTGTGCTGGATCAGATGCTGGCTGCTGACCGCAAGACCACACAGTCCGTTCAATTGGATGTAAAAACTGCGTATCTAAGGATGTCCGAGGCAAGGGCCAGGCTTACGGTGGCTGAGGCTGGTGTTGCGCAGGCCGAAGAGTCGTTGAACCTGGTAAGAATACAGTATGAAGGGGGATCAGCCACAATTACCAGGTATCTGGATGCCGAGCTGGCGCTGAACACAGTTAGAGTCAGAGAAACCTCTGCTTTTTATGATTGTAAAAAGGCCCAGGCGGATATTGGACGGGCCCTGGGATACTGCGGACTGTGTGCCCGAGAGGAGTTGGCCGGCAATGGACAGTAAGCCCGGGAGGTTTCATAAAATACTACCGCTGATCGGCGGTGTGGTCATTCTTATAGTGCTTATTCTCTATATGGGCGGCTTTTTCCGTACCGGATTGATTAAACCCGGATTGCTCAAGACAGTAAAGACGGCGGAGGTTGCCCCGGATAGAATAGCTTATGCTGCAGTAGAAGATATCACTGAGTGGTACGAGGCTGTGGGGACAGTATGCTCGCGGACAGAAACTGATATCTCAGCCCAGATAACCGGACGCATCCTTGAGGTTATGGTGCGGCCGGGAGATAGGGTGGAAAAGGGCGATCCCCTGATCTACCTGGACAACCGGCAGCTCCAGGCAAGACTTGATCAGGCCAGGCAGGGACTGAAGGCATCCAGGGCAAAGAAAGAGCAGGCTGAACAGGCCCTGGTCGCAGCCCAGGCGGTATTTGCCCAGGCTGAAGCACAATATAACAGGACAAAGACATATTTTGACCAACAGGCCGCAACAAAGAAAGATCTGGAACAGGCCGAGGCGTCACTCAAACAGGCAAAGGCCGGTGTAGAGCAGGCCAGGAAAGGTATGGTTGCGGCTGATGCATTTGTGCAGCAGGCAAAAGAAGTGGTGGAAGAAGGGCGTATCACCCTCGGATATACTAAAATTCTCGCTCCTGAGGCCGGGGAAGTCGCCAAACGCCTGGCTGAACCGGGAGATCTGGCCTGGCCTGGAAAATCCTTGCTCATACTGTATGCCCCCGGTGCGCTGAGGTTAGAGGCCCATGTCCGTGAGGGGTTGATAGGGAAGGTACTGCCTGGGTCAAGACTCCATGTGGCGATAAATGCCGTTAATGCAACGCTTGAAGGTATGGTGGAAGAGGTTATCCCATCAGCCGATCCGCTCAGCCGGACCTTTCTGGTAAAAGTCGCCATCCCGGCAATTGCCTCACTCTATCCAGGGATGTTCGGAAGACTGCTTGTGCCGCTGGACGTACGTCAGGCCGTGGTGGTGCCCCGAAACGCCGTTTACCATACAGGCCAGATGGAAGTGGTGAAAGTGGAAAAGGACGGACGCTGGTACGATTGCTTTGTAAAGACCGGAAAAGAGATAGACGGCAGGGTGGAAATTCTCTCAGGCCTTAAGGGAAATGAGAGAATCGCCTTGAAGATGAATCACAATGAATGATGCCGCAAATGCCGGTCCCAGCGGGGTCATAGCCTCCATTGTCAATAAGTTTCTGACCTCCCATCTGGCTATTGTCCTAATCATCCTTGCCGTCTCAATGGGCATAGCGGCTGTCCTGGTTACTCCACGTGAGGAAGAGCCCCAGATAATCGTTCCCATGGCCGACGTCTATGTGCAATCACCTGGTGCCAGTGCCGAGGAGGTGGAAAAGCTCGTTGCAACTCCGCTGGAAAAACTGCTCTGGCAGATAGACGGTGTGGAACATGTCTATTCGATTTCCCGTCGTGATATGGCGGTGATCACGGTCAGATTTTATGTGGGTGAGGACAGGGAACGCTCCCTTGTAAAGCTCCATAACAAGATCAGCATGAATGTTGACCTGGCTCCTCCCATTGTGCGCGGCTGGGTGATCAAACCTGTTGAGATCGATGATGTGCCTATTGTCAACATAACCCTTTACTCAGACATGTATGACGATCATCAACTGCGCCGCACAGGTGAGGAAGTAATTACAAGGCTGGAAGAGGTTGAAAACATCTCACGGACCTGCATCGTTGGCGGCAGAAGGCGGGAAATACGCGTTGAGCTGGACCCTGAGAGAATGATCGGGCTGGGTGTATCACCCATGGAGGTGCACAAGGCCCTTCAGGGTGCTGACGTCTCAATAACCGCCGGCACCTTTTCCCGTATGGACCGGGAACTATCGGTCAGCAGTGACTCGTTCATTTCTTCTTCTGAAGACATTGAGAGATTGATGGTCTCTGTTCACGAAGGCCGGCCGGTATATGTGCGCGACATCGCACGCGTTATTGACGGACCCGAAGAGGCGGCCGATTACTCTCGAATCGGATTCCCCGACGGGACGGCCTTCCCTGCTATCACGCTTGCATTGGCCAAGAAGAAGGGGACAAATGCGGTCATTGTTGCAAAAGATATCCTGGATAAGGTAGAGGACCTGAAAAAGAGTGTCATCCCATCAGGTGTATATGCGGAAATTACCAGGAACTACGGTGAGACGGCAAATCAGAAGGTGGATGACCTTCTCACCTCATTATTTTTTGCAATTATTACCGTTGTCAGTCTGATCGCCCTCACCATGGGATGGAGAGAGGCTCTTGTCGTGGCCCTGGCAGTGCCTATAAGTTTTGCCCTTGCCCTGTTTGTCAACTATCTTTTTGGATACACGATCAACCGGGTGACCCTTTTTGCCTTGATACTCTCGCTCGGTCTGGTGGTGGACGACCCGATCACCAATGTGGACAATATCCAGCGCCATATCCTGATGCGTAAAAGGAGGCCCCTTTTGGCCACGCTCTATGCTGTGGATGAAGTGCTGCCCCCTGTCATTATGTCCACCCTGGCAATTATTGTCTCCTTTATTCCGTTGTTTTTCATCACCGGCATGATGGGCCCTTACATGGCGCCGATGGCAGCCAATGTGCCCCTGGCTGTGACCTTTTCCACAGTGAGCGCCCTGACCGTAGTTCCCTGGCTTTCATACAACCTGCTTAAGCGGTTCGGTGAACGCCCAGGTTCAGAAGGCACGGGAAAAGGGGGGCGGGACGTTGTCCCCGGATGGGTTAAGCGCGGGTATGGCCTTGCAGT
>CAZPBZ010000152.1:0-4470 GCA_964584765.1 uncultured Thermodesulfobacteriaceae bacterium | reverse complement strand
GAAGTCTGTGGAAATGTGGTCGAGGTCAAGAAGGTCGGAGGGGGCGAGCTGGTTTGCTGCGGACAACCGATGACATTGGAATAAGTAATTAAGTGGACACAAATGCTGAAAGGGTTCAAAGAGTTTTTCATGATACAATAAGACTAAATGGACATTAAAGCCCAATCGAAAATCAGAAGGACCAAGATTGTATGTACCATTGGCCCGGCCACTTCCACCGCAGATCAAATCAGGCGGCTTATTCTTGCAGGAATGGACGTGGCTCGACTCAATTTTTCCCATGGAGACCATGAGAGCCACGGCGAAAGCCTTCATCTTATCAGGCTAATATCCCAGGACTTAGGGAAGGAGATCGGTATCCTTCAGGATCTTGGAGGACCAAAAATTCGCATTGGAAAACTCCCGGTTAAAGAACGGGAGCTAAAAACGGGTGAGAAAGTCGTTCTTAGCCCAGCGAGTACGCTGGATCCATCCATCATTCCC
This sequence comes from uncultured Thermodesulfobacteriaceae bacterium, assembly GCA_964584765.1. GTDB lineage: Bacteria > Desulfobacterota > Dissulfuribacteria > Dissulfuribacterales > UBA3076 > UBA3076. The sequence continues at coordinate 3,987 of CAZPBZ010000152.1, read as the reverse complement.
GTTAATTATCCTTATATTGTTGAAGATGTAGCCGTTGGGGATCGCATTCTCCTCGCAGATGGACTTATTGAACTGAAGGTGCAAGAGAAAAAAAGGGATGGGGTTATCTGTGAGGTTGTATTAGGTGGCATAGTCCAGTCTCACAAGGGCATCAATCTCCCAACCAGCAATATTAGAACGCCAGCTTTTACAGAGAAGGACCGGGATGATTTGGTTTTTGGATTAGAACAAGGTGTGGATTTTGTGGCTCTATCTTTTGTGCGCCATGAGAACGACTTAGAACCCGTGCAGGAAATTCTGGACCAAAAGGCAAGCCGTCCCTTGTTTATCGCTAAGATAGAAAAACCTCAGGCAATCCAAAGATTTGAGGAAATCTTGGCCCGCGTTGATGGTGTCATGGTGGCCCGTGGTGATTTGGGGGTCGAAACACCCCTGGAGGAGGTGCCAATCATCCAGAAAAGGATCATTCGAAGGGCGCGGCAGTCCGGCAAACCGGTTATCACTGCCACTCAGATGCTTCGATCCATGGTGAGCAGCCCCCGTCCAACCCGTGCGGAGGCAACGGATGTGGCAAACGCTATTTTGGACGGCACGGATGCGCTTATGCTTTCCGAGGAGACAGCAATGGGAACCTATCCCATAGAGGCTGTAGAAATGATGGACAGGATTGCTCGAGCCACCGAACCTTATTTAAAAGAAACAGATTTTCTAAACGAATCCATGCCCGAGCTATTGCCCATGGCACCCTCATCGATCAGTCGAGCCGCATGTCGGATGGCTGAGGATCTTCATGCAGCGGCCATTGTAGCTGGCACCTCCTCAGGGAGCACGGCACGGTTGGTTGCTCGGTTCCGACCACCATGCCCTGTGGTGGGGTTGACCCCCAATACCCAGATCCAGCGGCAGTTGACCTTATCTTGGGGTGTAATTCCTGCTCTGGTGGCACCCTTTTCAGACATAGAGCAGATGTTCGGTCTGGCCGAGTTTTGGGTCTTGGATCAGGGTCTCGCCCGACAAGGAGACCGTGTAATCGTCACCGCAGGTGTGCCTGTGGGCGTGCCAGGAACAACGAATGTTATTAAAGTGATCGAGATCAAATGATCTAAAATGAAGCTCAGCCCTTGCACATTTCTTGCCTCCATTTTGATGGTTCTATCCCCTTTAAGTGCGATAGGTGCTGAGCTGCTTGGAGCAGGAGCTACCTTTCCTTACCCCCTTTATTCTAAGATGTTCTATACCTATTGGCAGGCAACAGGTATAAAAATAAACTACCAGGCCATAGGCTCGGGAGGCGGCCAGAGACAACTTTTGAAAAAAACGGTTGACTTTGGTGGCTCAGATACGTTCATGAGTGATGAGGCTCTCAAAAAGGCCCCGGCACCAGTCATTCACATTCCTACCTGTCTCGGGGCAGTGGCCATCACCTACAACCTGGCTGGAAGCCCTGAGGTCAGGTTCACACCTGAACTCATTACTGATATCTTTATAGGTAATATAACCAAATGGAATGACGCAAGAATCATAGAAGTCAATCCCACAATAAACTTGCCTGACATGGATATTGTAGTCGTGCACCGATCAGAAGGCAGTGGTACCACCTTTGTGTTTACAGATTACTTGAGCAAGGTTAGTGATCAATGGCAGAAAAGAGTCGGCAGAGGTAAAGCTGTGAACTGGCCTACAGGTTTGGGATCAAAGGGAAACGCTGGCGTTGCAGGACTGATAAAACATTTTCCTGGTTCCATAGGCTATGTAGAGCTTGGATATGCCCTCTTGAACAGGATGCCGGCGGGACTTGTCAGGAATAATAATACGGGGCAATTCATAAGGCCCAGCACTACTTCTGCAAGCATGGCCGCCAACGTCCCTCTGCCGGATGATATGAGGGTATCCATCACCAATACAGACGCTGCGGAAGGTTATCCCATCAGCAGTTTTACCTGGATACTGGTTTTTAAGGAACAGGCTTATCGAGGTAGGTCTGAGGAAAAGGCAAAGACGCTTGCAAACACGCTTTGGTGGATGACACACGAGGGGCAGAAGTACGCGCAGCCCCTGCACTATGCATCCTTGTCAGCAAAGGCTGCGAAAATTGCTGAAAAGCTTATCAAAACAATGACATATAATGGCCGCCCCATTCTCAAATGATGCAGTGGTACTAAGGAGACGCTCAGGCCTTTGGGTTGAATCGGCTTTCCAGAGTATCATATTTATTTCTGCTCTCTCAATCGTGATGCTGTTGGGAGCTGTCTTTGTAAGCCTGCTCTTGCACTCAATTCCTTCAATCCGTGCCTTTGGCTTTGGCTTCGTTTACGGCAAGACATGGGATCCGGTCTCCGCCCAGTTCGGCGCACTGCCCTTTGTTGTTGGAACACTCCTCACGTCTTTTCTTGCTCTGCTCATATCGCTCCCTTTTTCTATCGGCATCTCGATCTTTATCGGGGAATATTTCAAAAAGGGGGCTCTTTCGTCGTTGCTGACGAATGTAACCGAGTTACTATCCGGAATCCCGTCAATCATTTACGGATTCTGGGCGTTATACGTACTTGTGCCTGTTGTGAGGAATCTTCAGATAAAGCTCGATACATTTCCTTATGGAGTAGGCATCTTCTCTGCTTCCTTAATCCTGTCGATAATGATAATCCCGTATGCTGCATCCATTGGTCGAGAGGTGATCTCTATGGTCCCCTCTGACATCAAAGAAGCGGCATATTCTCTGGGGGCCACCAGGCAGGAAGTGATAACAAAGGTCATCTTGCCCTGTGCTCGTCCGGGTATCTTAGCTGGTATTCTATTGGGCCTGGGAAGGGCTTTGGGCGAAACCATGGCAGTGACCATGGTCGTGGGAAACTCAAATCTGCTTCCTCACAACATCTTTAGTCCGGGTAATACCATGGCAAGTGTAATTGCCAATGAGTTCACGGAAGCCACGGCCAGCTTGTATGTCTCGGCCCTAATGGAAGTTGGGCTGTTCCTTTTCTTTCTGACCATGATCATAAACATCATCGGAAGATATATCGTAAAGAGCCTGAGCATCGAATCCAAATGACTCCGTACCGGGAAAAATGGAGGAAAGTAAAAGACAGGGGTTTTATGACCTGTGTTATTCTCATATCTCTTTTGTCAATGCTTCCCTTGTTTCTCATCCTTTTTTACATCATTAAGAACGGGCTATCCGCATTGAGCTGGAACATTTTTTTTGAAATCCCAAAACCGGTGGGCGAGAAAGGTGGAGGAATATCAAATGCAATCGTCGGTTCATTTTTCCTGGTTGCCATTGCCGCTGTCCCTTCCATTCCCCTGGGCATTGCGGCAGGAGTGTATCTTTCAGAACATAAGGACAGCAAGCTCAGCTATTTGGGAAGACTCGCCGCTGAGATCCTGCAGGGAACCCCCTCCATCGTAATAGGGATTATTGCCTATCTGTGGATCGTGGTCCCCTTGGGCGGATTTTCGATTTTGTCCGGCGGGATCGGCTTAGGGATCATGATGCTCCCTATGATCGTAACCGCAACAGCAGAAACGCTTAACCTGATACCGGATTCGCTAAAAGAAAGCGCGCTTGCCTTAGGCGTCCCCTACTATAGAACTGTGGTGAGAGTTATTTTACCCGCAGGCCTTAGCGGAATTCTGACAGGGGTGCTCATCGGCATAGCCAGAATCGCTGGAGAAACGGCACCGTTGCTTTTTACAGCCTTCGGCAATGCCTTTATGAATTGGAATGTGATGAAGCCTGTCAATGCCTTGCCCTTGCTTATCTACAATTATGCAACGAGTCCTTATCCTGAGTGGCACCGGCTTGCATGGAGCGCCTCCTGTGTTTTGGTAGGCTTTGTATTGAGTCTGAATCTGTTTGTCAGGATACTTACACGAAGATGGAAAATACAGTTCTGAGAACCGTGGATCTGTCCGCCTACTATGGAGAGAACCAGGTAGTTAAGAGCGTCACCATTGGAATTCCTGAGCACACTATAACTGCTATCATGG
>CAZPBZ010000151.1:0-4483 GCA_964584765.1 uncultured Thermodesulfobacteriaceae bacterium | reverse complement strand
AGTATTCGACTCTCCAAAGAACCTGCTGCCCTGTTATAAGTCTCTACGGCTCGATCCAGTCCCTTACCCACTCCGGAAAAATGGTCAGCGAAGACACTCAGGCGTTCATAGAGCTCGCGCCCGATTTTGCTTATTGCCTGAGCGCTTTCTGCAATTTTCTCCTGTCTCCATCCGTATGCCACAGCACGGAGCAAGGCAATCAGTGTGGTCGGTGTCGCAAGAATTACACAATCTCTTACTCCTTTTTCGATTAACCCTGGGTCCTGCTCCAAGGCCGCACTGAAGAAGTTCTCCCCAGGTAAAAACATGACAACAAACTCAGGAGTCAGATCAAACTGCTGCCAGTAGGCCTTTGAACTCAATTTTCTCATGTGTTCATGTACCTGACGTGCATGGTCCTTCAGGTGTTCGAGTCTCGACCTGTCATCTTTGGCCTCCATGGCCTCCAGGTATGCCTGGAGAGGGGTCTTGGCATCAACCACCACATTTTTCCCGCCCGGCAGTCTGACTATCAGGTCAGGCCTGATATGTCCGTCATCGGCTGTCACTGTTTTTTGCTCAACGAAATCACAGTAAGGCAACATGCCGGCAATTTCGATAACCCTCTTGAGCTGGATTTCACCCCAACGACCGCGTACCGAAGGGGCACGCAGGGCTTTAACCAGATTTCCTGTTGCTGATTGAAGTTTCTCCTGTGTGGTAATCAGGGACTTTACCTGCTCAGACAGGCTGCCATAGGCCTCTTTTCGCGCCTTTTCTATCTCCTGTATCTGATAGTCAACTTTTAACAGAGATTCCCTGACGGGTGAAACCAGGTTTTCTACTGCCTTTTGCCGCTGCTTCAGGTCGCCCTGGGCCTCAATCTGGAATTTCTCAAGTGTGGCCTTTGCGAGATCAAGAAATGACTGGTTATTGCTTTTAAGGGCTTCGGCAGAAAGGGCCTTAAAGGCATCAGCCAGGCTTGTCTGGGCACTGTTTAACAGATCCAGCTTCTCTTGGATCGATTTTCTTTCATCTGTAATACGGGTCTCTAATTCCGATAGTTGCGTCTTAAGTTGGGTGTTCTCTTCCTGAAGCTGGGAAATTCCGGATTCTTTGGCATTCAATGATTCCTTCAGTTCAGGAATGCGGGAACTCCTTTCCTCGGCAGCCGACCGTCTCTCAGACTCGGCCTGAATTTGATCTCGAAGGTCCCTTGTCTCATCATTTGCCTTTTCAAGGGCGACTCCAAGGTCCTGGACCTGCCGGTCTCTTGCAAGGAGCTTTTCATTTAGGGCAACACGCTCAGATTCGCTTTCTAATCTTAATTGCCTCCGAACCTGCGTGATTTCGGCACGATGGAAAAGCCAAAAAACTCCGGCCCCTGAAACAATGCCGGCAATGAATATTAAAACCGGAATAATGTTTTCCATAGTCTAACTCCAGGCCGGTTATAAAGGAGCTCATCCTTAACTTTAGTTCACTTTAGGCACTTTAGTTCACTTTAATTAAATCAGTCAAACCCATCATTCCAATACTCCATCATTCCAATACTCCATTTGCGGAGCGGAGCAAAGCTAAGTTCTGGCATGTTTTGGAAGTATATTTTTCTTCCAATGCCTTTTGATTATTGGATAACTTTGTTGACTCAGGCCCTAGTTTGACCTGCTCAATTCCCTTGACACCCCCGGTAAATCTTGTTATCAACTTCAACGCCTTGGGGACAGATTTTTGTATAATTTTAAAGAACTTTGGGAAGGCGCGTAGCTCAGGGGGAGAGCGCTACCTTGACGCGGTAGAAGTCGGCGGTTCGATCCCGCCCGTGCCTACCATTGTCCGTTTTCTGTCCTTCCCTGAGAATTTTTTTAAAAGGCATCTTTTTTCGCCCATACCAAAGGGCAAAGATGCCTTTTTCTGCTTTGAACAGAGAGACCAATGACAGAGACTGAAACAGATGTCATCACTGTAACCTTTAATGGTGAGAACACAGAACAGATTACAGGCGGAACTCCTGCTTCTGAGTTCCTGGCCGGCGTGCTCAGCAAGAACAGGTCAAAAAAGACAATTCTTGTCCGAATTGACGGGGAATTAAAGGATATTCCCACGCTCCTTACACATGACTGCAGAATAGAGGCTGTATTGCCCGGTGATGATGATACCCTTGAGGTATTGAGGCATACTGCCGCACATATTATGGCCCAGGCCGTTAAGGAACTCTTTCAAGACGTACAGGTAGCTATAGGTCCGGCAATAGAAAATGGGTTTTACTATGATTTTGATTACCAGAGGCCCTTTACCCTTGAAGACCTGGAAAAGATAGAGGCCAGGATGGAGGAGATCGTAAAGAGGTCTCAAGCCATAACAAGAGAAGATATATCCCTGGATGATGCGAAGAAACGATTTGAGAAACTTGGAGAAAGATACAAGCTTGAGATCCTGAATGAACTTGATGATCAGGGGGAAGAAGAGGTCTCAATATACAGTCAGGGAGAATTCGTAGATCTGTGCAGAGGGCCGCATCTCCCTCACACAGGTCACTTGAAGGCCTTTAAGCTCACCGGCCTTGCAGGGGCATACTGGAAGGGGGATGAAACCCGGCCGATGCTCCAGCGCATATATGGTACGGCGTTTTTTGATAAAAAATCTCTAAAAGAACACCTGAATCGCCTGGAAGAGGCCAAGAAAAGGGATCACCGGCGTCTGGGCAGGGATCTGGACCTTTTTTCCGTACATGAAGAGGTCGGCCCCGGGCTTATCCTATGGCACCCCAAGGGGGGCATTATCCGAAAGATCATTGAGGACTTCTGGCGCGATGAGCACTTCCGGAGGGATTACGACATGCTCTTCACTCCCCATATTGCCCGCAGGGACCTTTGGAAGACCAGCGGCCATTTGGATTTTTACAGTGAGAACATGTATCTCCCCATGGAGATTGACGAGGTCAGCTATCAGTTAAGACCAATGAACTGCCCCTTTCACATAGCGATCTACAATTCCCGGATACGCAGTTACAGGGAACTTCCCATGCGCTGGTGCGAACTGGGTACTGTTTATCGCTATGAGAGGACAGGTACCTTGCACGGGCTTATGAGGGTCAGGGGGTTTACCCAGGACGATGGCCATGTCTTTTGCCGGCCGGACCAGCTCACTAAGGAAATTCACGAAATTCTGGACTTGACCCTGTATATCCTGAGGGTATTTGGGTTTGAGCGATATGAGATCTATCTCTCCACCCGTCCTGACAAGTATGTAGGCTCGGATGAAAATTGGGAGCGTGCAACCGACGCACTCAGGCAGGCACTTGAGATGCAGGGGTTGACCTATGAAATAGATCCTGGCGAAGGGGTGTTTTATGGCCCCAAGATTGATATAAAGATCAAGGATTGCCTGGATCGTTCATGGCAGTGTTCGACCATCCAGGTTGACTTTAACCTCCCTGAGAGATTTGATGTGCGTTATATAGGAGAAGACAGCCGGCCCCATACGCCGATCATGGTACATAGGGCCCTACTTGGCTCTCTGGAGCGGTTCTTCGGTGTGCTGATTGAACATTATGCAGGGGCCTTTCCCCTCTGGTTGGCCCCTGTTCAGGCCGTTGTTCTAACCGTAACCGACAGACAGGATCAGTGGGCGGGATCAATTGCCAAAAAGCTCAGGGCCGCAGGTGTCAGGACAAAAGCCGACCTCAGAAATGAAAAGCTAGGCAAAAAAATCCGGGAGGCCCAGCTTGACAAGATCCCTTATATGCTGATAGTCGGCGATCAGGAAGTAATTGATATGACCGTAAGCCCTCGTACCAGAAAGGGCCAGAAACTGACAGCCGTGTCTGTTGATGACTTTATTGCCCTGGTGGAAAAAGAGTGCAAGGAAGTCTTTAATTGTTAATAAGTTCATAGTATAGGAATTTATTTTTTAGACACAGATTAAACGGATGGCCATGGATTGAGTAGTGTAATCAGTGAAATCCGTGTCAGAGATTTTTTAAATTCGGCCGAAGGGCGCTAATTTAGAAACAGGGGGTGTAGTATCGCAAAAGAAATTCCAGTCAATGTGAATTATCAGATCAGGGCCAGGGAAGTACGGCTCGTTGGTGAGGATGGGAATCAGCTCGGGGTAGTAGCTCTGAATGAAGCCTTGGCCAAAGCGGAAGATGTCGGATTAGACCTTGTGGAGGTGGCGCCGAATGCCCAGCCACCGGTCTGCAGGATTATGGACTACGGAAAGTTCAAGTATGAGCAGAGCAAAAAGGCCCAGGAAGCCCGGAAAAAACAGACCATTATTCAAGTCAAAGAGATCAAAATGCGTCCAAGAACGGACGTGCATGACCTTGATGTAAAAAAGAGGCGAATAAGGCAGTTCATTGGTGATGGAAACAAAGTAAAGATTACTGTGAGGTTTCGAGGCCGGGAAAACGCCTATCCCGAAATAGGATATGCCTTGTTAAAACGAATTGTGGAAGAGATGTCCGAAATCGCCGTCTCTGAGAACGTTCCTGTCAAGCAAG
>CAZPBZ010000150.1:3773-4486 GCA_964584765.1 uncultured Thermodesulfobacteriaceae bacterium | reverse complement strand
ATCGGCAATTTCTTATTTCGTTTCCGCAATATCCTTTTTCCATTATGTTTTGGATTAGCGTTGGTTGGCCGAACGTCGCTCTTGCCTTCTGAAAGGCTGGCCTTTGCGATAGGTTTCGCAATCGCCTTGTCAGGTCAAATCCTGCGGGCGCTGACTATCGGCCTGGCATATATAAAGCGTGGAGGCAAGAAACGCAGGATATATGCTGAAGGCCTCGTAACTGACGGGATATTTGCCCATTGCCGCAACCCTCTGTATTTGGGAAACATCTTGATAATTATAGGTGTTGGAACAGCCATTAATTCCTTTTGGTTTGCTGTTGGAGGAGGAATTTTCTTCATATTTGCATACTACGCAATTGTAGCGGCAGAGGAAAATTTTCTTCAAGAAAAATTTGGTAATGTCTATGATGAGTACCGCAAAGATGTTAATCGCTTCATGCCGCGGCTTCACGGGATGGCAAGTACCATCAGGTCTATGAAATTTCACTGGAAAAGACTCGTCGTCAAAGAATATGGAACCACCTTTAGCTGGTTTGCCGGTCTGTGTATGATACAGCTCTTAAAAGATAGTTATTTGGCTTCCGGGTCCCATCTCCATAGTAATATGGGTTTGGTGTGGGGAGGTCTCCTTTTTTTAGCAATACTGCTTTATGGAGTTGCCAGGTTCCTAAAAAAGAGCAGGATAATACGTGCGGATTAATAACTGCGATC
>CAZPBZ010000150.1:0-3763 GCA_964584765.1 uncultured Thermodesulfobacteriaceae bacterium | reverse complement strand
AATTGAACATGTAGCCTGTGAGAATGATAGACACTGCGATCACAGAAAAGAATAATCAAAGCTGCCTGTAGTCCCGGAGAAAGCCATGCGGATATTAGTGGTTGAAGACGATAAAAAGATCGCCTCGTTTATTGTCCAGGGCCTCCAACAGGCAGGCTTTGCCGTAGATCATGCTGAAAATGGTGAAGACGGATTAGACCTTGCGCTCACAGTGCCCTATGATGCAGCAGTCGTAGACATTATGCTGCCCAGATTGGACGGTCTGAGCCTGATAGCAGAGATGAGGCAGCAAAAAATCAATACACCTGTTATCATCCTGAGTGCCAAACGTTCAGTTGAAGACAGGGTCAAAGGGCTTGAGACTGGAAGTGACGATTATCTTACCAAACCCTTTGCCTTCTCAGAACTGCTGGCCCGCGTACAGGCGCTTATCCGCCGCTCCACCTCCGGTTCTCAAGAGCCTACCACACTTACGGTTGAAAATCTTATAATGGATCTTGTAAAACATAGGGTTACCCGATCCGGGCTGGAAGTTGATCTTCAGCCCAGGGAATTTTCTTTGTTGGAATACCTGATGCGTAATGCAGAGAGAGTGGTCTCCAAAACCATGATCCTGGAGCATGTCTGGGACTATAATTTTGATCCCCAGACAAACGTAGTGGATGTGTTGATCTGCAAACTCCGAAACAAAATCGATCGGGATTTTGACAAGAAATTGATCCATACCATCCGGGGCGTTGGATATGTTCTTAAAGGGTCTTAGCAGGTTTACCAGAACCATAGTCTTTCGGCTGACCCTTTGGTATTCGTCCATCTTCATATTAAGTTCACTGGCACTTTTTCTGCTGGCCTACTTTCTGGTTTCATTAACAGTGAGAGACCAGGATCAAAAGATGATCCAGTTGAAGATCAATGAATATGTATTGATGGAGCAGGCGGAAGGGACAGATGCCCTGCTCAAAGAAATCCGTCAGGAACACCCCAGTAATAGGTTAGCGGGTTTTTTTGTTCGCGTTGCAGACCCACAAAATCGTACATTGGTTCTCACTTTCCCCCGCCATTTTAAGAAAACGAATCTCAAAATGTCAAACAATAAAGACAGTGGCCCAACTGATAATTTGCTGTTTCTACAAGATAAAAAGGACGAGGATGTACTTCAAATCAGGACCTGGCATTTGAGCAATGGCTATATGCTTCAGGTGGGCAAGGGGCCGGAAGAACGGGAAGATTTCCTTGAACGTTTCAGGGAGATATTCGGTCTGATCATGATTCCCGTAGTGCTGATCGGACTTGCAGCCGGCGCCTTTTTGGCATTCAGGTCCCTCAGGCCCATTCGGGACCTCATACATACTGTCCGTGACATAGACACAGGGAAAATGGATGCCCGTGTGCCCTCCAGCCATACTGGCGATGAATTAGATGAGCTGGTCCGGCTTTTTAACAACATGCTGGAAAAGATCAAGACGCTCATAACCGGGATGCAAGACGCCCTGGATAATGTGGCACATGACCTGAGGACCCCTGTGACCCGGCTTAGAACCGTTGTTGAAACGACCCTCCAGTCAGAAAGCGATCAAGAGGCCCTCCGGGAGGCCCTGATGGACTGTGCGGAAGAATCAGAACGTTTAATGACCATGTTGAACACCCTTTTGGATATCTCAGAAGCAGAGTCCGGGGTGATGAGACTCAATATCGAGGAAGTCGATGTGGCAATGCTCATTAAAGACGTAGTGGAACTCTATCAATATGTGGCTGATGAAAAACAGATAAGCATATCCGCCGTAGTCCCCGAAGGGCTGAAGTCCTTTATGGACACCAGCCGCATGGAACAGGTCGTTGCCAACCTCCTGGATAACGCCATCAAGTACAGCAATAAGGGCGGCAGTATAGATATAAACGCAGTTTTCAAGGACAATGAACTTAAAATATCTGTAAGAGATAATGGATTAGGGATTGCCCCTGGGGATCTTCCCAGGATATTCGACCGGCTCTATCGTGGGGACAAGAGCCGTTCGAGGCGAGGTCTCGGGCTTGGACTGAGTCTTGTCCAGGCCGTTATCCATGCCCACAAGGGACACATTGAAGTCTGCAGCCGCCCTGGTGAGGGATCCTGTTTTACAATAGGCCTGCCGAGAGGTTAGGTGCTCTCATACTACATGACACCAAGCGCAATCCTTGCCTTCCGCCGAAGCGGGTCGCATGGCACTTCCTTGCTTTCACAGGCTTTTTCAGCAGGTTATCCGTCCTGTTCGGCAGACGAAGAGCTTCACCCATCCGCAGTAGCTTCACTCCGTGCGAATCGAATATTGTCGCCGCTGCATCACATCACGCATATCATCAAGAATCTTATTTGACATAGCTTTCTTCCTATTCTATCGTTTTTTATGATCAGAAAGAATATACTTATTAAATATTGAAAGTAAGCAAAATTGCCTTATACGTGAATATTGGGCGTCTTATTGGAGACCGAGATGAATCGACCGCGATATGTGAGAATCATTCAAGGAGTCTTGGCGCTGGTGGCAGCCTTATTCGGCCTCGCAACGATTATCGCGGGCACTCGTGTCCTTTCTGGCTCAGATCCGGGATACATCGTGTTTCGACCGCTACTGATCTACAACACAGCGATGGGAATGGCGTATGTGGCGGCAGGTGTCATCGCGTGGCACAGCTTAGATCGAGGCAAGTATGCTGCAGCCACGATCTTCGTTCTTAATTTCTTCGTGCTATGTGCAATTGGTTACATGTACGCGACGGGGAGTGCTGTTGCGATTGACAGTCTTCTCGCAATGATCCTCCGAACCGTTGTATGGCTCGTGCTGTTTCTCGGGTTGGCGTGGATGAGTCACAGGAACTACCTCTCTGACTTCAAGCGTGATGCCCAACCAATAAATTCAGCGGACCCAAAGGGCTGGGCCGCTGATTAAATTGTTCGCTCCAGAATAAAGTGTATCTACAATTCCTGCTCTTCTCACAATAGACGATTTTCGCACAAATTGCCACAAGATATCCAAGGAAAGGCAAGGCAAAAATTGGTGTTTCTTGATGCTGTAACTGACTTGAACGACTTACGTATTCCACCTGGAAACAGACTTGAAGAGCTGAAAAAAGATCGAAGAGGCCAACACAGTGTTCGTATCAATGATCAATGGAGAATTTGCTTTGTCTGGAAAGATGGAGATGCTTTCCAAGTAGAGATTACAGATTATCATTAGGAGATTGTCTAAAATGAAGCAAAAGAAATTACCTCCTATTCACCCAGGGCAAATACTTTTTGAAGAATTTTTACAACCAATGGGCATTAGTCAGTACCGCCTGGCAAAAGACACAAGCGTTCCTCCAAGACGTATCAATGAAATTGTACACAGCAAGAGAGCTATTACTGCGGACACCGCCCTTCGACTTGGGAAATTTTTTAATATGTCTCCACAATTCTGGATGAACCTTCAAAGTCGGTATGAATTGGAACTGGCTGAAGATAAATTGGAAGATAGGTTGGGAAAAGAGGTCCATACATACCAGGTTTGCGCTGCCTAAGTTTCAAAATATAACCACAACTGAAGCTGTGATGGAACTCCGGGATGCTTTGCGAAAGTCGATTATCCACAAAGCTGTCACCCGCGGTCTGGATGATTCTGTGGAGTTGAAGGATTCCGGGGTGAAGTGGCTTGGGAGGATTCCCATTCATTGGAATGTTTATCGCTTGAGAGATATTACATCCAAAATAGGAAGCGGTGTAACTCCAGAGGGAGGTGCTTCTTCT
>CAZPBZ010000149.1:0-4524 GCA_964584765.1 uncultured Thermodesulfobacteriaceae bacterium | reverse complement strand
TTTCAATATCTTGGCATATTGACTTCAATATTCGAAAGTTTGGATCATTTTCACTTTTTGCTCCATGGCCCCATTTTCCAAAGCCCTCTTTAAATGCAGTTCCAACTCTTGGGTGTCAAACGGTTTCTCAAGATAGGTATATGCCCCTTGTTTTACTAATTCGACAGCATCCTCCACTGTTCCATATGCAGTCATGATGATAATTGGGACGTGTGGATCTCTAAGGTGGATTTCCTTCAACAGATCTGAGCCCTTCAGGCCTTCCATACACTGATCAGAGAGAACTAATGAAAAGTTGCCTTGTTCAAAAACCGACAGGGCCTCTTTGGGATCCATACATGTTACCACTCGATATCCCATAAGCTTTAAGCGAATCTGCATTAGCTGCAAGATGTCACGGTCGTCATCTACTACTAATATTTGTGGAGGAGCAGCATTACCCATTTTAAAATTGATAGCTGATGCCGGCAGGAATTCCTTATTGTCTTAAGGATAAGTCGGCAGAGCTCAAAGAATATATTTAAAAGCAAGATTTATACCGTTTGAATCAATGGATAATGATAGTTGTTTTAAACCACTTTCAGCTTTCGACTTCAGGTTTTCAGCTCTTATGCAACGCAGCGGGTGGGATATTTTCAGCAAAATCAGAAATGATATCTGCTCTGTAAAATACGCTTTGAGCAACAGGGGGCGGGGGTGAGTTGAAAGAGACTTTTCCCTTCAATAAGTAGTGAAATCCATACACTTTTATCCTTTCAGGATCCTGAGGCTCAAATCACTCGCTCTGGTAGAGTGGGTAAGCAGCCCCACTGAGACTATGTCCACCCCGGTTTGGGCAATTTCCCGGACATTTTCAAGGCGTATTCCACCTGATGCCTCAAGGATTATCCGGGGTTTGAGCCTCCTTGCAAGGGATACGGCATCCTTGAGTGTTGCTGGGTCCATGTTATCCAGAAGCACTGTATCCGCCCCGGCCTCTATGGCCTCCTCAAGTTCTTGAATTCCTGTAACCTCTATTTCCAGTAAAAGCGTGTGTGGTGCCCTGGCCCTGGCACGGGTTATGCTCTCTTTTATTGAACCGCATGCTGTGATGTGATTGTCTTTTATAAGAAGGCCGTCTGAGAGACCATAGCGATGGTTATGGCCTCCTCCTATCCTTACCGCATACTTTTGAAGCAGTCTTATTCCGGGTGTAGTCTTCCTGGTGTCCACCAATCTACAGGAAAGGCCTGAGAGTTCATGTACAAAATCTCTGGTAAGGGTGGCAATTCCACACAGGCGTTGAAGGAAATTGAGTGCCACCCGTTCTGCCTGGAGAATAGCAGCAAGCTTTCCGTAAAGCCCCATGACTGCATCGCCACTGGAGACCTCTGAGCCCTCTTCCCTTATTTCTTTAAACTGGATGCCCGGGTCCATTTGCATAAAGGCCTCTTGGGCCACAAATGTCCCTGCCACTATGGCAGCTTCCTTAGCAACAATAACGGCTGAGCCAAAGGCCTCAGGGGGCACTATGGCCTCAGTGGTTATGTCACCGTGTTCAAGGTCCTCTGCCAGAGCTGCGGACACCTGCTGATTGTATAAAAAGCGATGGGGCGGATAAATGCGTGAAGCCATTGCCTATCTCCTGAGTACACCTTCAAGGGTCTCCTTGTGGGAGACAATTTTTTTCAGTTTGGTCTGGAACTTATTGACCTTGTCGCGTTCCTTTTGCACGATCTCTTGAGGCGCCCTGGAAAGGAAATTTTCATTCTTGAGCTTGGCCTCTGTCTTGGCAAGCTCCTTGCCGAGCTTTTTTTCCTCTTTGGTAAGCTTTCGAAGTTCTTCCTCGATATCCACAAATCCCTCAAGAGGTATGAAAATTTCAAGATCTTCAAGTATGACCGTAGCTGCACCCTCAGGACGTGGTTCTCCTTTTCTCAGGAGATTCAAGGTCTCCACCCCGGCAAGAGTATTTATGGCCTTTTTCTGAGAATCCAGAAAACTGTAGGCCTTCTCAGAGTGTGGCAGGGCTATGACAATGATTTTGGTCCCAGGGTGTATTCCAAGCTCAGATCTTGCGTTTCGGATGGAGCTTACAACCTCCATAACTTGTTTGATTATGTCTTCTGCCCGGACATCGCTCCAGGCATCAACATGCTTGGGAAAGGGGGAGACCATGATGTGATCCCTTTGCCCCGGCAGATGGTGCCAGAGTTCCTCTGTCACAAAGGGCATAAAGGGATGAAAGAGCCTGAGACTGTGATCAAGCACAGTGAGTGTTACCCATCTGGCCGCGTCCTGTCGATCAGGTTCAGCTCCGGTAAGTGCGGGCTTTGCAAGCTCAAGATACCAGTCGCAGTACTCATGCCAGAAAAATTGATATAGTTCTTTTGCAGCAACATCAAAATCGAATTCATCCAGGGCCTTCCTAACAGTGCCGGTCACCTGGTTGAGGCGTGAGAGTATCCACCTTTCTGATGGATCGGAAAAAGAATCAGGCTCAGGAGGCTCGACCACGGTATCTTCACTGGTTTTCAGATTAAGAAGTACAAGCCGGGCCGCGTTCCATATTTTGTTGACAAAGTGACGGTAACCCTCGATCCTCTCTTCTGCCAGCTTTATGTCCCTGCCCTGAGCTGCAAAAGCCGCCAGGGTGAAGCGTACCGCATCGGTTCCGTATTTTTCCATGATGGTCAAAGGATCAATTACATTCCCCTTTGACTTGCTCATCTTTTTACCCTCGATATCCCTGATAAGGGCATGTAGATATACATGCCTAAACGGGACATCCCCCATGAAGTGAATGCCCATCATCATCATCCTGGCTACCCAGAAGAACAGAATGTCAAAGCTTGTTATAAGCACTGACGTGGGATAAAAGACCTCAAGTTCATGGATCTTGTCAGGCCATCCTAAGGTAGAAAAGGGCCAGATGGCTGAGCTGAACCAGGTATCAAGTACATCGCTCTCCTGCTCGATGTCAGTGTTCCCGCATTTGGGACATGCTTTGGGTTCCTCCCTTAGCACAATGACCTCGCCGCAGGCTGCGCAGATCCAGGCCGGGATACGGTGCCCCCACCAGATCTGGCGGGATATGCACCAGTCCCGGATAGTGGTCATCCACTCATCATATGTCCTTTCCCATGAGGCAGGGACCAGGATGGTCTGCTTATCCTTCACTGCCTTGAGGGCAGGTTCCGCCAGGGGCGCGACCTTTACAAACCACTGCTTTGAAAGTCTGGGTTCCACCACTGTCTTGCAGCGATAACATATGCCCACTGCAAGGTCGTAGGCCTCTTCTTTTTCCAGCAGGCCTTGTTTCTTCATGTCAACAATGACCTGTTTCCTGGCCTCATAGCGGTCGAGACCGGCATACTGACCGGCAGCTTCAGTGAGTATTGCGTTTTCATCAAAGATATTAATGGATTGGAGTCCTTGTCTTTTTGCTATTTCAAAGTCGTTCAGGTCGTGGGCAGGGGTGACCTTTACTGCGCCTGTGCCGAACCCAGGCTCTACCGCTGCATCTGCAACCACCGGTATGCGCCTGTTTAACAGCGGGAGCATAAGATCTTTGCCGACGAAATCCTTGTAACGTGGGTCTTCCGGATGTACGGCCACTGCCGTATCTCCAAGCATGGTCTCCGGTCTTGTGGTGGCAACGGTTATGAATTTGGTGATTTCCTTTGCTTTTTCAGCAAGGGGGTAGCGCATGTACCACAGGCTTCCTTCTGTCTGTTTGTGCTCAACCTCAATGTCAGCAAGAGCAGTGCGGCACCTCGGGCACCAGTTGATTATATAATTCCCTCTGTATATAAGGCCCTCTTCATACAGGCGTACAAAGACCTCTCTTACAGCCCTTGAAAGGCCCTTGTCCATTGTAAATCTTTCCCTTGACCAGTCACAGGAACAGCCAAGGCCCTTCAGTTGCTCGATGATTCTGCCGCCGCTCGACGCCTTCCATTCCCAGACCTTCTCTATAAACTTCTCTCGTCCGAAGTCGTGACGGGACTGACCTTCTGCATCCAGACGGCGCTCCACCACAATCTGTGTGGCAATGCCGGCATGGTCTGTTCCGGGGACCCAAAGGGTGTTATATCCATCCATCCTTTTGTATCGAACAAGGATATCCTGAAGAGTATTGTTGAGGGCGTGGCCGATATGCAGTACACCCGTGATATTGGGAGGCGGTATCACCATAGAAAAGTATGGACGCTCAGGGTCAAACGTGGCCGTGAAAAGACCTTTCTCTGTCCACTCTTTATACCAGTGGGGTTCTACATCACGGAAATCATAGGCATTGGGAATGGCTTTATTGGATGCCTTCCAGATTTCAATAACCCTGTCTGCGACTTGCTCCGGAGTTAAATCGTCAGTATCAATTTCATATTGAGCGGAGCTTTTGTATTTTGGAATCCTTCGCTCCAAGACCTCTGTCACCTCTTCAGTAAAAGTCTTTCCAGCGGTCAAGGCAGGCCGTTCAGTGTCTCCTCGAATTCGCGAGACGATCGCGTCCACTGAAGCCTTCAACCAAAATATGCAGGAGTT
>CAZPBZ010000148.1:0-4560 GCA_964584765.1 uncultured Thermodesulfobacteriaceae bacterium | reverse complement strand
TTACCTGGAAAAATATGTGACGCCACTTATCCGACCCTGCCATAAATCCAAAGGCGGCCCCCGTGTTGGTTATGTAAGTAATATTAAAAAATCCCTCCAAAACAGGCTTTACTTCATGGAGGTGGAGGTTAGAGACTACCATGGCCTTGGTAGCCTGATCTGCGAGCACAACCAGGAAGGCAGCGAATAAAAAGGATTTTATGGAAAAGGAAGTAGATAGGTTCATGGTTTAGGGTTTTCCTGATTTTTGTCACATTTAAGATCATTATAAAGTTCGCTGTCCGGCGGAAGCAGCTCCAGTGCCTTATTCTTGTGATATAGGGCAGATTGCTGATTTCCTATAGCCTTATAGTGACGGTAGAAATAGTAGTGGGCCTCACCCTGTTTTTCGAGAGCAGCGAAACACCTTCCCAGCTGCAAGTAAATACTTGCAGGGTCGGGCCAGGATGGTTTCAGGGTTTTAAGTATGGGAAGGGCCTCAGCCGGCTTTCCCTGCTCAAGATATGCCTTGGCCAGAAAGAACCTGGCAGTTGAATCTCCTGGATGTCTTTTGCTGTAAGGACCTATAATCGAAATGGCTTTTTGATATTTTCCAGCCGTTAGGTAGGCCCTTCCCTGATCCACCCTAAACTCGGGTTTTCCTGGGGTTAAAGATACAAGATTATCATATGTTTTCAGGGCGTTATCGTATTCCCTGGCGGCAAGGAGCGACTCGGCAAGACCATAGAGGAGGAATATATCATCCGGAGTGGCACGTAGTTCCCGTTTATAGCGTCTTATCATGACCACCGGGTCATGAGTTAAGACCCCCGCTTTGACCTGTATCTTTCTCAGCTTGAATGGATCCTCCTGGAATTTTTGTACACATTGCTCCCTGTCCCAGAGATCCTCCAGATAGGTCGTCCTCTCGCTGGCTCCTGGGTGGGTAGAGAGGTAACTGGGTATGGCGCTTGTCCCGAGCCAGCGATATTTCTGCATCTTCTTTAAGACGGTAAGCAGCCCCCGGGGATCATATCCGGCCCTGCATATCCATTGACATGCCCTCCGGTCGGCCTCTTCTTCGTCTGTACGACTGTATTTAAGGGCTATAGAGGCATTTAGTGCGCCCGAAGTTGCGAATATGGCAGAACCTACCTGTCCTTGTCCCAAAAAGAGCCCGGCTATGGCTATGGCGGCAGTGGCTATGTTTATTCTCTGCATTCGCTCCATACGCCTGGCTATATGTCTTCCCTGAACGTGGCCTATCTCATGGGCCAGAACGCACAGCAGTTCATTTTCAGTATCTATGACCTCAAGCAGACCGGTGTGTACGAATACAAGACCTCCGGGCATGGCAAAGGCGTTCAGTCCTTCATCTTGTATGACGAAAAACTCGTAGTCAAAAAATTTGCCATTAACCTGGTCAAGCACCTTTTGGCCTGCATCGGACACATATCCGACAATTTCCGGATCCTTTATCAGCGGGACCTGGGACTCAACCATACGCAGCAATTTATCCCTCATTTCCTGTTCTTCCTCAATAGACATCATTGCGGAGACAGGAGAGACCAAAAGCACAAAGGCAAAAGGCAAAAGGCAAAAGCAAAAAAGGCGATTATGCATATCATCTCTTCCCAATTTCTACTTTCTAATCTCAAGTTTCAAGCCGTTAACGGCCATGAAAGGATTTAACTTCAGATCCTTTTGATGAAGATACCAGATTTTCGATATCATGTGGGCATTTTGTTTTTTGCAGCCCTCTTTCTCCTGCGTCTGGCCTTTTTCCATTCAGGGTCGCGGTCTCGGTATTTTTTGTTCTTTTTTATTTTGTCAGGCCCGGATGACACTATGTGTGAAGGCGTGTCGCGGAGCACAAAGGCCCCTATCTGCTCAAGTCGTGGGGCAATGTCCTTTGGGATTTTTTTGCCGACAGGCCCGGCCTTGCTGGATTTAGGCTCTTTGTGTTTGTCCTTCTCCCGCACAGGGGGGAGCGGTGGGATGTTCATCCATTGAGGATCCAGGCCTTCAACAAGGTACAGAACCTTGCCGGCCCTTCTGAAAACCACACCCGCCTTACTACTCTTAAGGGCCATTACCTCTGCTATAACAGGGTCCTTGTCTCTGCGCCTTCCGATTTTTAAAGCCATCTCCTTTTCTGTGGATAATACAACCCATTTCTTGTTATTGCCTGATTGTAGCCCACGAGTAATCACATGTGCATGGGCTTTTGGTCTTATGCTGACGTAAAGCAATTCCGGGGGTGTAGATTCTTTGTATATAGTAAGATCAGGGCCTTGCAATTCCGGTTTCACCCTGACATGTTTTTCCTGCCATTCGAATTTTTCCGGTCTGTAGAGGGAGAAGAGTTGTGTGAGACCTCTCTGGGTAATATGGGAAAACCCCGTCTCTTTCATAAGTGCTTGATGAAGTTCTTTGATAGAAACCCAGCCACCTCTATCCAATACTATGCCAAAGGCATCCGGCTGCCGGCCCAGCATGGCAAAAAGTAACTTTTCCAGCCGTTTTAACTCTCGCTTATCCATGATTCCTTTTTTATATTAATCGCTCGTTTGTAATAATTAAGTTAATGCAATGCCGGATACTTTCCCATTTTGAAGAGAACGGGTATTTATATTATAGATAAAATAAACACAAAGAGGTTTTTCATTCGTTTTATGTAAAATTATGAAGGAAGTCAAAGAAACAGTTCTTTTTTCGGCATTTGTTGCCGAAGAGGATATAAAGAGGGAGAAATCCAAGGCCAGAGAACTCAGGCGCAGCAGGTGGTGGCACCGGAAATGTGCTCAAGGTGTTTGCTTCTACTGTGGGGGGCGCGTGGGGCCTTCTAACCTCACAATGGATCACGTGGTTCCCATGGTTCGAGGGGGCCGAAGCATTAAAAATAATTTAGTGCCTGTTTGTAAGGAGTGCAACAACAAGAAGAAATATCTGCTGCCCATGGAGTGGGAAGAATATATCAATTCACACAGAGCACAGAAGGTTTCGCTGGAGCAAGAAATATGATAAAATAAAAAAATTTAAGGTGCTCTTGTCTCAGTGATCGGCTCAATAGGGCTGTTCTTGACGGACCAAGGACAGTGAAAGCCACTTGATATTAACCGAGGAAAACCCTGTCTTGTGCTTCTATTAAGGGAATTTTCACCCGAATGGCGGTAGCTTGTGCGTATGGAAACGAATTTCGGAGGGATAATGATTATGGAGAGATGTTTTTTGAGATTATTTGCTGCTCTATTACTTATGGTAGTTGTGTCGTCGCCCGTTTGTGCTGGAGACGTCCCGTCTTTTGTCCTTGGTCCGGGAGATGTCTTGGAGATTTCCGTATGGAAAGACCCTGAGCTCACAAAGCAGGTCATAGTTCAGCCTGACGGGTATCTCAGCTTTCCCCTTGTTGGACAGATAAAGGCCGGTGGAAAGACGCTGGTAGATGTCCAGCAGGAAATAGTAAAGCGTCTTGAGGAGTACATCCCGTCACCGACAGTGGCGGTTCTTCCGTTTAAGATCGAGAGCTATAAGGTCTATGTAATTGGCAAGGTAAACGAGCCGGGGGTCTTTATGCTCCCGGAGCCCATTAATGTTATGCAGGCCCTGAGCCTGGCAGGCGGTACAAATCCATTTGCCAACCTTGGTAAGATTTCAATTCTGCGTGAAGGACCTGAAGGACCGTTTAGGATCCCGTTTGACTATGGCGATGTCGCCAAGGGGAAAAAGCTCGAACAGAACATCGTGTTGCAGAACGGCGATGTGGTAGTCGTAATGTGACAGAAATAGTGTCCATTTGATGGACACGAAATAGAAGGTCGAGGGATGGCATCGTGAAGTTATTGCGTTTGGGAATATATTTGTTCTTCATGATAAGTTTGTTGGCAGGGGTATGGCTTTCGGCTACAGAGGCGGCCGAAGTGACGTGGAATCCCAGTATGGACCTACGACTAAAATATGACGACAATATCAATTTTTCCAGCAGCTATGCAGAGCATGACTGGATTTATGAGATACGTCCTGAACTGAAATGGCGAAGAAGGACTGATCAGAACGATTTTAGTTTAAGCGCCCAATTGCTGGGCCAGAAGTTTGATACCCATAGTGACCTTGATACCCTTGATCAGTACTATCGTCTGGAGGCCTCAAGTCAGGTAAGGCCGACTCTTGGTCTATCCTTTGATGGTAATTATCGCAAGGATACAACTCTGGATAGCGAGTTATCCGAGGAAGGCATCCTGCTGTTTCGAGAGGATCGCAAAGTCTACAGAATGAATCCTTCTGTGCGGTGGCAGGCCACGGAACGTTCGGCGTGGGAAATGAGCATCCCTTTCCGCCAAGAGAACTATGGGGGGCAGTATGATGATTACGATTACAAGTCAACCGGGACTTACTTTGAATATAGTCGCATGCTGGCCGATAATCGCACATATATATTCGTACAGCCTGGGTTTTCCTATGATGATTTTGAAACGGGAGATACGCACACTTATGAAATGATGTGCGGCGTAGGCCGTGCTTTTTCAGAGCGCCTCACCCTTCGCGCTAGTGGGGGCGTTTATTTATCGCGTATCAAGGAGG
>CAZPBZ010000147.1:1398-4565 GCA_964584765.1 uncultured Thermodesulfobacteriaceae bacterium | reverse complement strand
AGGAGGGAACAGGGGTTTGATGGGGGGTTGACAAACTCACTGGTAGGCAGGAAAATCATCCTGTCTCATGGGTGATGGAGACATAAGCAGACCGATGAAAGATAACTTTGTAGAGCACCTTAACGAGAAAGTCATGTTGGGAGATGGCGCCTTTGGGACCTATCTCTTTGAAAAAGGTGTAGACCTCGCAAAGAATACTGATTTGCTTAACATCAGCGATCCGGACCTGGTCTATTCCATTCATGAGGAATACATTCGCGCCGGAAGCGAACTCATTGAGACCAATACATTTGGGGCCAATCGTTTCAAAATGCTCAGGGTCGGCCGGGAACACAGGGTTCGGGAAATTAACCTGAAGGGGGCTGAGCTGGCATGTCGGGCAGCAGGGCATGATATCTTTGTGGGCGGATCCATCGGTCCGACAGGTGTAAAGTTTCCACTTGAGAATGATGAGGTTGAATCCGGCACAGTGCAGGAGGCCTTTGTTGAACAGATGACTGCTCTGCTGGAAGGCGGGGTGGATCTGTTCATTCTTGAGACCTTTACCTACCTGGACGAGCTGCTTTTGGCCATTGAAACGGCAAAGAGGATTGCACCTGATATTCCGATTGTGGCCCAGATGGTCTACCCGTTCAACGGGCGGACAGCCATCGGCCTGGACGCCTTGGATTGTGGCAGGGCCACAGCCGCTGCAGGGGCCACAGTCGTTGGTACCAATTGCGGACGGGGAGTCAAGGCCATGCTCTCGGCAGTCGAGCGGCTATCTCCCCTTAAGGATGAAGTTTTCCTTTCAGCGTTTCCCAATGCCGGATTACCTGAGGTCGTGGAACACCGCATGGTGTATTCGACACCGCCGACCTATATGGCTGAAAAGGTGGCTGAAATGGTCAAGTTCGGAGTCAGGTTGGTTGGCGGATGCTGTGGTACCACACCGGCTCATATCCATGAATTCAGAAAGCACCTCCACATCAAGAGACACAAGGCCATACGGGTTGTAACCAGCGTGGAGAAATCCTCTGATTTGCCCGAAGACAGAAAGGACTTTATTGGCAGGGGCGGAATGATCGAAAGCCTGAGATCCGACCGCATCCCTGTGCTTGTGGAAGTGGATCCTCCCAAGCATCTGGATATAGAGGGAGTTCTCACTGGAGCACGAGCCTTAGCGGATGCCGGCGCTGATGCAATTACTCTCGCCGAACATCCCTTGGCCGTTCTCCGAGCGGACAATCTGTCCCTTGCACACAGAATACGGGAGGAGACAGGGATACAGGCGGTGCTTCATCTGACCTGCAGGGATCGGAATATCTTGGGTCTTCAGGCACAGATTATGGGAGCTCATGTCCTTGGATTAGAGGCCATCTTGGCTGTCACTGGAGATCCGGCCACGTCCACGGATCAGCCCGGTGTGAGCGGAGTATTCGATGTCCGCTCCTTTGGCCTGGTGCAGATGATAAGTCAGTTCAACCGTGGCCTGAACATGGCAGGGGTCTCAATGAAAAAGCGGACCAATTTCTCTATTGGTGCGGCCTTCAGCTATCGCCCTGTAAATCCTGATCTCCAGATCAGCAGGCTGGAACGAAAGGCCGATCTGGGCGCGCATTTTGTCATGACTCAGCCTATTTTTGATCGAGATGCCGTAGAGACCATGATGGAACGGACGCAACACCTAGACCTCTTGGTTTTCACAGGTATTTTTCCCCTAATATCAGCCAGGAATGCGGATTTCCTACACAACGAAATCCCAGGCATTTCAATTCCCAGGGAGATTCGAGAACATCTGTGGAAGTATGAAAAGGTCGAAGACCAACGCAAGGCGGCCCTGGACCTAACCAGGAAGCTGATTGCCGACATCACTCCGTTCGCTGACGGACTTTATTTAATAAGTCCTCTCAACAAGTGGGAGATTCCTTTAACGCTGGTACAAGAAGTTAGAGCCTCCGGGTACTAAGCAGGTCAATATCACAACGGGCATGGGATCTGATATTTCACCTCTGATTTCACTGATCAAACTGACTGTCAGGCGTAAGGAACTTTTTGAACCCGGAACCAGAATAGTAGTGGCAGTTTCAGGTGGGCCGGATTCTGTCTGTTTGCTGCACATTCTTTATTTATTGAGTAGCCAGTGGGGGCTGCGTCTTGAGGTGGCTCACTTTGAGCACGGCCTCAGAGACCAGGAATCCAGAGACGATGCTTGTTTTGTTGAGAAGCTATCTCATGATTTTGGACTTGGTTTTTCCATTGAGCATGGCAATGTCAGGGCTTTTGCCGATAGAGAGGGCATAGGAATTCAGGAAGCTGCCCGAATCCTCAGGTACGAATTTCTGGAACGTGTGCGTGCCGATACTGAAAGCACATATATTGCCACAGCACATACTGCTGACGACCAGGCAGAAGAAATACTGCTGAGATTAATCAGAGGTGCAGGCCTTCCGGGACTCAGTGGAATTCCATGGGTGAGAGATAACTACATAGTCCGTCCGCTACTAGGTGTAACCAGGCAGCAGATCCTGAGCCATCTTAAAGTCTATGACATCCCATTCGTAATAGATCAATCTAATAATAGCAGGGCATATCTGCGCAATCGCATTCGCAAAGACCTTCTGCCGCTGCTGGCTGAGGGTTTCAACCCTGCCATTGTGCGTACTGTTAATCGTACGGCAGAGATGCTGGCAGAAGATAATAAATTGCTAGAAAAGATAGCAGAAAAGGCATATCAGGATTCATTGTCATCCTCTTTCCAGGGGGGAGAACTGGCCTTCAGTGTAAAAAAGATTAAGGAGCATCCAGGGCCGATTCGCCGCAGGATTTACAGAATGGCCCTGATGGATTTAAGACTATTCAGTGGCAGGGTGAGAGCCAGCCATCTCTTGGGGATAGATGAGTTAGTTACTACCTGTAAAGACCCCTGTGCCTCATGCAGGCTGCCAGGAGGTGCTGTGGTATTTAGAAGATATGAAGATCTGTTTATTTCCTCTTCTATCCCGGAAGAACAAATTTTGGATTCAAATGACGGCAGTTTTTCTGTATGCGTTACCGGACCTGGGCGTTGGCCTATCCCTCGTGGAAAGGGACACGTGGAAATTTCACTCTCAGATGTTGCAAGTGACTTCATGTCCCGAAATCGAAAGGAGTATTTCAGGCCCCTGTGGTTGAATCCTGAGGCTGTT
>CAZPBZ010000147.1:0-1298 GCA_964584765.1 uncultured Thermodesulfobacteriaceae bacterium | reverse complement strand
GTCCCGAAATCGAAAGGAGTATTTCAGGCCCCTGTGGTTGAATCCTGAGGCTGTTAAGTTTCCTCTGGATCTCAGGACAAGAAGGCCTGGGGAAATTTTTTGGCCCTTGGGCGCCCCAGCGCCTTTTAAGCTCAAGAAATTCCTGATCTCAAGCAAAATTCCCCGTGGGGTCAGAGGTTCTTTGCCATTACTCGCCAGCGGCAAGGAAGTAGTGGCAGTAGTGGGGGTTGAAGTCTCCCATCCCTATAGGCTCGTTCAAACGAACAGAAAGGCGCTTTCGCTTCAGTGGATAAAGTAAAATAATTATTGTATTCAATTCGTTATTTTGATTTATTATGTGTTTTGATTTATGTTTGAAAAATATACTATTGTAGCGGAGGACTACTCTTGAACACCTTTTACAGGAATTTGAGCCTGTGGCTTGTTATTGGCCTTGTGATGGTCTTTATATTCAATCTTTTTAACAAGCCTCAGAAATCAATACAGGAGATCCCTTACAGCGGCTTTTTGGAACATGTTGAAAAAGGTGAGGTGACCAGTATTGTTATCCAAGGAGACAAACTTGACGGTGTATTTGAGAGCCAGGCACCTTTTCTCACTGTAATACCTGTCCAGGATCCCGATATGATGCATTTGTTAAAAGAAAAAGGGGTTACTATCCAGGTAAAACCGGTCGAGGATACGCCCTGGTATCTTGCATTGCTGATTTCCTGGTTTCCCATGTTGCTCCTCATAGGCGTATGGATTTTCTTCATGAGACAGATGCAAACAGGAGGCGGTCGCGCCCTGTCCTTTGGTCGCAGCAAGGCCAAACTTGTCACTGATGAGAGTATCAAGGTTACATTTAAAGATGTGGCAGGTATAGAAGAGGCCAAAGAAGAACTGGGGGAGATAATCGATTTCTTGAAAGATCCCAAAAAGTTCACCCGTCTTGGTGGCAGAATTCCAAAGGGTGTTTTGCTGATCGGGTCACCTGGTACAGGAAAAACTCTTCTGGCCCGGGCCATAGCCGGAGAAGCGGATGTTCCGTTTTTCACTATCAGCGGGTCTGAGTTTGTGGAGATGTTTGTTGGTGTGGGTGCTTCCAGGGTAAGAGACCTCTTTGTCCAGGCAAAGAAGAGTGCACCATGCATTATCTTCATTGATGAGTTGGATGCAGTAGGCCGTCACAGGGGTACTGGTCTCGGGGGCGGACATGATGAAAGGGAACAGACGTTAAATCAGCTCCTGGTGGAAATGGACGGTTTTGAGAGCAATAAAGGTGTTATTTTGATTTCAGCTACCAACAGGCCTGATGT
>CAZPBZ010000146.1:0-4595 GCA_964584765.1 uncultured Thermodesulfobacteriaceae bacterium | reverse complement strand
CCATTTTGAAAATCTACCTGGAGTAAAATATTTTCCAAAACATGTTCAGGCCAACCAAGGGCATTGAGTAGGACGCTCCTATCGTCGCGCCTCTCATGCCCGACGTTCCTGACATGATATCAATATTAAGGCTTGCTTTTTGAAAAGGGCTGTCTAAAATCTTACCAGTAAGATATCCTAACTGCATAGAGGTTATAGAGGTTCGTCATGGCAAATGTTTCAACAACAAAAATGTCATCAAAAGGGCAAGTCGTTATTCCTGAAAATATAAGGAAACAACTAAACTTAAAGGCTGGGGCTCAATTCGTCGTTGTCGGCGAAAAAGACGTTGTCATCCTTAAGAACATAGCACCACCATCACTTGATGAATTTGGCGCTCTTATTGCTGAGGCCAGAAAAAAAGGAAAACAGGCCGGAATTAAAAAGTCTGATATTAGTGATGCCATTTTAAAAACTCGAGAAAAAAAGAAATGAGAATTGTCCTTGATACGAATGTGTTCATATCCGGGATATTTTTCAGTGGCCCCCCATCAAAAATTCTTAAAGCATGGGGAAACAAAAGCTTTCAAATTGTACTTTCACAACAAATCCTTGATGAATACCAACG
Source organism: uncultured Thermodesulfobacteriaceae bacterium (assembly GCA_964584765.1). GTDB lineage: Bacteria > Desulfobacterota > Dissulfuribacteria > Dissulfuribacterales > UBA3076 > UBA3076. The sequence continues at coordinate 3,988 of CAZPBZ010000146.1, read as the reverse complement.
TGTTGCAGAGAATCTATCAAGTGAATTCGGCGTTATCTGAGCAAGAATCAGTATGAGCTTATAATGGATCAATTATCATCAATTAGCGGACTTACAGTGAGTCAACAGAAGGAATGGGGCGAAATTCTCTCGGGCTTCGAGACGAAAAACAAATATGTCATATCAGATACGTCTGGTAACAGGATGTATCTTGCCGCTGAGGAAGCTGGTTCGACGTTACTCCGATTGTTTCTGAAGGCACTCCGCCCGTTTACTCTTGTTGTTTTAACAGAAGATGGTGAGGTGGTTTTGCGTGTAATTCGGCCATTTCGATTCTACTTCCACAGAGCCGAAATTGTTGATTCACAGGGTCAATCGCTGGGTGTTATACAGAAACGGTTCTCTTTACTATGGCGCATATATTCAGTGCTTGATAGTTCAGGTAAAGAGGTATTCCAGTTGTTCGGTCCCATACTGCACCCATGGACATTCCAAATCAGGAATAATAATGTTGAGTATGGAAAGATAACAAAGAAGTGGAGCGGTCTAATGAAGGAAGGTTTCACTGACGCTGATAATTTCGGTGTAATGTTTCCGAAAGAATGGGACAGCAAACTGAAGGCGCTCTTTCTTGGTGCAGTGTTTTTGATTGACTTCGTCCACTTTGAAAATAAGAATAATAATTGAGATGGAGCAAATAATCAGGCAGCCAGAGGTTTTCTCTCCTATCCCCAGCCGAGTAGTCTGGGTTTTTCTCACCGGCCCACACACAAGGCAAAGATACGAAGGCAGGATAAGTGTTTTTAGCCTTCGCCTTCACCATCAACCATAAGCCCCTCACTCAAGTAAAAACAAATTTCCCCCCTCCAACCGACATCACTTTTTAAATTTGACAATACATCCTCTCAAGGTCCATACTAAAGATTAGCAAATAACAAGAATCCGTATGGAGGGATTTGGAAAGCGCATACTCTTGTCCGTCAGGAGGGGAATATCTATGGCTTAAAGACGTTGACTCAGATCCGAATGACCCTGATTACCTGAATCCCGGCAACTGATTATTCTTAAACTACACTACATATGGTCGAGCTTTTATTTTTTTATTTGGTATATGGTATAAGACAAGAAGCCTTCTGTGGTTCTATTTCCAGCGTCCCGCCAATTTGCTCTGCCCTGACCTTTGCTAGATTGAGAGCCAGGATAAGAAAAAGATAGTCAGAGGTCTTCTGTGTGCACTCGTTTGATTCCGGCGAATATCTGCTGATATTTTGATCCCAGTCAGTTGGGAAAGCATTTCCTGTATGTTCAAATTCTAAAGACCACGTAGCCTCATCTTTTTGGCGCGATGTTATTTTCAGATCATGTTTTTCGGTTTCTCTCATTTGTTTTATGCAAGCATCTAACAACCCGTCAATCAAGTCACGAAGGTATGCTTCATTAATTACAATCAAGGTCGGGGTAGTGGGTAAAGCCAACTGTTTTTCCACCTGATGCTTGAAAAAAAGGTCTGCATCCCAGAAATCCAGTTCTTCTTCAAGTACCTGGTTCAGAATTAGAGGCCTCTGCCCATCTTCCCTCCCATGGCTTCTATTGGTAATCACGTTGACCATGTTTTCCATGCGGGCCAGAGCTTCTTCCATCTTCGAGAGTCGATCTGTTCTCCTCTGTAGATTGTCCGCAAGCTCCTTCAACTGGTTGGCGGCAGTATCCGGCAGGCTGAGGGCAAGGATAGATTCAGTGGCCTTCATATCTTTTGCGATATCCATTTTTAACATTTCAATATGCATGGAGAGTATCTGTATAGGACTGTTTAAGTTATGAATAATGCCCTTTGCAAGATGTCCGATCTTGCTGTTTTGAAAGCAGCCATATAAAAAATTTTCTGGAAACTGAATATTTTCCATGATTTTCTATGTTCCTTAAATAAAAAATAAATTGAAGAATTGAGGAATTAAAATCAATATAATACCTTCAATTCTTCAATTCACAATTCCCCAATTATCAGTATTAAAATAAAGTCCTGCTTGTGGGACTTGTCCGATATGATTATTGTCATTGACTTTATAAAGTGTCCAGATACATACTATTGTTTTATCGGCAAGAAGGAATGAAGACTTGACTATTCTTAAACCTGATTCACTTTTAACCTTGCCTGAGGCTGAGGCCGAGGCACTTATGAATGAGCTGTCTCTTGCTGAGCAGGCATCTGTGGTCTTAATGACTCCATGGGAGATGCGTCAGGAAATAATACTGCTTTCTCAGGATAGCAGGGCCCTTGTGCAAGGATTGCCGGTTGAGGAATTATTCTGGACTGTTAAGGCAATTGGGCCTCAGGATGCTGTTCATATTTTAAATTTAGCAAATTCAGAACAATTACAGTTCGTGTTCGATCTGGACTGGTGGCATAAGGCTGAACTCAGGCCTGAGAAAATAGCAACATGGATATTACTCCTTTTTGAAATCGGCGAAGAGGCGATGGCATCCTGGTTGCAGTGGCTGATGAAAAAAGATGAGACACTTCTTCCTGCCATTTTGAGGCCCTTTATCCGGATCTACAAGCTGCCTGATGATATGGATATACAGGAAGCCAAAGACAAACTTCCTCAGTTTACTTTGGATAATGTGTATTTCGTGTCTTTCAAAAAGGAGGCGTTGCAGCCAATCTGGGGGCGTTTTCTCATGAAGATGCTGGAGGTGGCGCCTGGTCTCTACAGGGATGTATTGGAGACCATTCTCGGAGAGACTGAGGCGGAAAATGTGGAAAAATCCTTTCGTCTTCGGCGTTCTCGAATAGGAGATTGGGGCCTTCCGGATTATTATGACGCCCTTGATATTTACGCCCCTCTGCATGGTAATCATATTAGAAAAGTTGAAACTGCCTACTCCGAAGAAGAAAAAGGGTCTGATATTCTGCTGCCGGCCTTTGTGCCTACTCTATACATGGGAGATTATCCGGTCCTTCGAACTGCTATAGAAGAACTGTCAGGCACAAGAGTCATGGAACGAGTTGTTCAGGAATGGGCAGGCGCTGCAAACAAGGTCCTTATGGTGGATGAGGTTGACCTCGATGACCCTGATGCATTACGCAATTCCCTTTTCAAGGTGGCGGCCTTTCTCAATCTGGGCTTGGAAGCTGCGGCGAAGACAGAACATAGGTCCCCAAAGGACATCCTGAAATCCGGTGCATTAGAAGACATAATAAGACTTGCCAATACCATGACCAGGAGATTGGCTGCAAAGGCCCGCAGCATAGTGGACTCCGGCCGGATATCCAAGGATTTCTTGCATTTGCCTGAAGCATGGGCAGACGCCTTAAAAGGACTATTATTTAAGCGTCCCCTGTTATGGGACCCGGCCCTCAGCAAGTACCGCCCATTTTGTGACATGACAGAACTCATCGCTGTGGAAAATATTATAACCACTGCAGATGAATGGACACGCCTTATGGCCCGCATCTTACCTCAACATGGAAATTGGGCCATGGAGATTCCCTGGACATCAACCAACATAGGCCATCCGAATGAGCTTATTTTCCCCCAGGCCCTTTTGACTGCCCTTGCCCAAAAGACATTAAGTGGAGAGTTAAAGTTTTATCCTGTACCAGCAGGGAAACTCAACTACTTGAGAAGCACGTGGTTCCCGGATAGCCCAACCCCTTCATTCAGTGGAGAAAAGAAATATTCAGGGCCTGAACCACCATTAGAGACAGTCAAATATTGCGTAGAGGCCTTGCAACCTGTTGCCGAGCAGGCAGGCCTTACGCGCGAAAGGCTTGATTTAATTGTGAAGGAGTCTTTAATGACATTTTACGAAGAATGGAGGGATTTGCCGGCAGATATGCCAATTGACGGTCGTTTTGTCTCTTCCCTTATTATTGATCTGGAGGCTGATTGACTATCCAAATGATCTCATCACTTGTTCCGGTCCTCATGCAGCAATGAGTAAAAAGATTTTGAATCCGCAGATCGCAGTTTTCCTGCACGGCGCGCAGAAAGGTGGCGGCTAATGG
>CAZPBZ010000145.1:0-4597 GCA_964584765.1 uncultured Thermodesulfobacteriaceae bacterium | reverse complement strand
TGATGATTATTATATTTCTTTTTCAAAAAGCATTAAACTTAAAAAAGATGTAACTCCATTCATTGAGTTCATGTTAACTGCATCGGTTGAAAGTCTCAAAGGCATTAAAGACTCAATAATATATTTTATAAGAAAATTTTCTTTAAGAGACTTGTATACTTTTGAAAAGCAACGAAAATCGATTACAAAACGACAATTTGACTTGCTTTCATTACTTCTTGATGACCCTATCGAATTTACCTTGAAAGATTTACTGGGAAAAAATCCACACTCTATTCTGTACAGAAAGGTTTCCACCCAAACAGCAAGGCGTGATTTAAAGAAATTAGCTGAAATGAAATTACTCAATCTTGCAGAGAATAATAAATATTACTTGAATCTTCGTGCTCTTGGATAATTCTTTGGTTTATACCCCAACATTGCGGATAACCTGGACAAAAAGCGTCAGCTTTTTGGATCAGAGTTAATCCGCTTGTTAACCATCGTTGTAGTAATTCCAAATGCGGTTGTCAGAAGGAGCTTCCTTTTACAAACCTTGATGAAAAGAAACATTGGGCTGTTAAAACAAGCTTTTCTTCGCAGGTATCAGTATATTTGAAAATGGGTATAAAGGCAGAGCAGAATAGCTCCGCCTTAGTTAGACGAATTGTGCTGTAATCTAATTGCCACCACGTGTTTGAGTTATGGTGCCTCCTCCAGTGGTACCGGTCGAACCTTGTCCTTTACTTCCGCGATTTTTATCACCCCCGGCATAACCTAAGGATGATAAAGTAATCATAAATACCGCAATAAGCGCTAAAACCTTTTTCATGAAATACCTTCCTTATATTTTATATGATAAGATACTTTTATTAATAAATATAAGAAGATACTACTTCAATATAGGTGTTGTCAATATTTTTAATCCTGAAGAACTGGGATTGCTCACCTTTCCAGTCAACCCGTAGCGGGCGTGTGTCGTTTTGGTTGCATTAGCTGGCGTTCTGTAGGGCAAACTCCCAGTTGATCAACTTGTCGAGCACGGCATTAACATAGTCGGCACGGCGATTCTGATAATCCAAGTAATAAGCATGTTCCCACACGTCAACGGTAAGCAGTGGCTTCATGCCTGTTGTCAAAGGGACATCGGCATTGGCGGTCTTTATTGCCTTGAGCTTATCTCCATCAAGAACAAGCCAAGCCCAACCACTACCGAACTGCGAAACAGCAGCGCTGACAATCTCCTTCTTGCAGGCGTCCACGCTACCAAAGGATGCCTCCATTTTCAGCTTCAATGCTTTGGGCGGTTCGCCTCCGCCCTTCGGTATCATGCTTTTCCAATAGAACGTGTGGTTCCAGATTTGCGCCGCGTTGTTGAAGATCGCGGCTTTTTCAGCATGACCTGCGGTATCCATGATAATCTTCTCTAATGGCAGGTCGGCATATTCAGTTCCTGCGATGAGCTTGTTAAGGTTGTCCACATAGCCTTTATGATGTTTCCCATAGTGAAAACTAATCGTGTTGGCGGTTATGACCGGTTCCAATGCATTTTCAGCATAAGGAAGAGGAGCTAAGACATGGGACGCGGCTGCCTGTGCAGTTCTGGAAGGACCGCCCATTGCGAGATAAGCAACGGTTGCGGTAGACGCAATGAGAAAACTGCGACGGCTAAGCGTGGTTGAGGAATTGTTTGCATCTGTTTTTTTCATATCGGTCTCCTTACGTTTGGTGGGTGAGTAAAGCATGACGACCTGCTCATGGGTGGCGAGGTGCGAGCCATCCCTTGCAGCAGGATGTTATCTTTTTCTTTATTTTAATCTTTTAAGTCCAAAATGTTTTTCAATTGGAATAAAATCCTTATCGTGTGAAGAAGGGGTATCTCATACTCAATAGCTACAGCAGCAATCATACAATCCACAGGCTTTCTTGTCGTGATGCCCTTTCGACGAAGATTTCGGTATATCTCTGCTGATCGTAAAAAAACAGAATATTGCATGGGTAGAAAAACTAAGTTGGCAAGTAAATCCCGAGTCCGGTTAAATTCAGAATCTTCACTAATTCCTTGAAGAACTTCAGTCAGAATAATGCCACAAAGACAAATATCTTCCCTATTGAGGATGAGATTTTCAAGTGCCTTCACATGCGGGTAAGAATGCGCTGAAAAAAAATCTATCCATACAGTGGTATCAACCAGGATCATCATAATAAGCTACGACCTTGCCGCCACTCATCCAAATTCCCATCCCAATTAATTTTGCCCTTGAGGTTGAGAATTTCGATCTGTTTTTCATGTCTGAGTAACTCACGCAAAGCATGATCAATCAAAGCTTTTTGTGTTTTAATCCCTGCAACCTTTATGCAATCTTTGACCAGTTTCTCGTCAAGTACGACTGAAGTGGTATAGTTAGGCATAAAATGATTGATATGCCACAACAAGACCTAACATCTACTTAAACAAGTTACCATAGGCGGAGTATTTTTTTCCCCTCCCGGAGTTCACTCCTTACCTTCTCCATATGTCGGAGGGTTGCAATCTCTCTTTCAAGATCAGATTCCTTTATTTGAAGCCTCTCTAATATAATTCTTGGCTCTGCTCCACCGGTCTCTTTTAATATCTGTAGTATCTTTGACTGAATTTCAGTAATCTCAATATTAGATCCATCTTCCTTTGAAAAGGATTTAGCACTGTATACTGCCCATGGGTCACACGCTTTGGCGGGCGAAAAAATGTCTATATAGCAATCCTCGCATAAAGTCTGCCCATGTAATTCCTCTTCTTCTCCTTCTGCAATATTCTCTTTACATCTATCACATCTCATTTAATAATCTCCTTGGTTGATATAAGAACCTTTGAAATCTGGTTTTAGAATTTCTCGCATACCAGCACTCTTGATAACAGGCATTATCATCTCAGAGGTACTCCGCTATTATCACCTAAGTCGAGCGGTTAGCCATTAGGGTTTAGCTTTGAAAAATCAAGATATTACATTAATTAGAAATAATACCCAACGGGCACCAGAGCCTCTTGTAAAATTCCTATCACACCTGGCGACCAAAGGCAATATTGCCGATCTCCAGAGCCCGCTGGACAGATTAGGCGACTGACGTCGATTTCCTCTTTGTGCCTAGTTTTCGTCTGGCACCGCTCTGTTTGAGCAGAAGATATTACTCGTAAAGGACCGAAGCTAATGGAGTATTTACATCCAATGCGTAATCATGCGAATATATGTATAGCTATATCTACACTTGACATTGGGATTAGGTGTTCATAGACTGGTTGCATCAAGATAAACCGGCAAGAAGGGAGGCTTTTTCGTGAGAACAGTCAATGCACTGAAGATTAGGAACAATCTGGGAGAGGTTTTGGATTTACTTAACAACACAGGCGAGCCTATCCTGGTAAGCAAAGGGAGAAAGCTCAGGGCCGTGCTCATCACACCAGAACAATTCAAAAGAAGGTTTTTAGACTATCAGGCAGAGGAACGTAAGAGGCAACTGCTTGAAACCATAAAGGGTTTAAAGGACGATAGTTTGGAAAGAAAGGGGAGCGTTGAGGTGCTTCGAGAATTGAGGGGTTATGCAAAGTGATCTGGATTGTCGATGCCTCGGTAGCTGTTCGGTGGTTTTTAAAGGATGAAAGCCATCAAAATGCCGATGCCGTTCTTCAAAGGCTCATTGAAAGTCCTGAATCTTTCGCTGTCCCGGAACTGTTTTGTTTTGAGGTCTATGCAGTATTGTCTCGCGTTCATCCGTCGGCACAAGATGTTTTTATCAAGGGTATGATTCCTATTCTAAATAGTGGTATCTTCAGGCAGCCTATGACAGAAAACCTGGCCATGGAAGCAGCCCGTTTTGTGAAAAAAGGTCTCACCGGATACGATGCCACTTATGCGGCTCTTGCAGCGGAGATGAAAGGCAGGTGGCTTACGTTTGACCAAAAGGCCCATAAGTGCTTGCTGAAAGAGCGAATTTCACATGATCTCACAAAGCGGTTGCCGAAGAAGTGGTGATGCCCTAATGAACTAATAGTGATAGAAAATTTAGTGTGCAGTGCTTGGGAGTATCTGTTTAGGCTCAAATCGCAAAAAGCGATTTTCTATCAGCTTGTGAGGCTTTCTGGCCAGGTGCTCAATAGTGTCATACAGGGCTTTGAGTGGAAAGGGCTTGGTAAGAACCTTGTCGAAGTCGCTATCCTCAATCAGCCAGGGCGTTCCGGAAATAGCGATAACCGGAGTAGTTTTGCGGCTGGAATTGCGGACATGCCGAACGACCTCTTTGCCGTCAATGTCCGGCAAGCGGATATCTGTTATTACAATGTCGATGGACTTTTTATCGAATTTTTGAATTCCCTCTCTGCCGTCGGCCGCAGTTTCAACATTATATCCGAACCTTGTTAACGCCAGTTGCAGCAGACTTACAATCATTTGTTCATCGTCGATAACCAAAACCGTATACATGCTGATCACCAGTGCAGTGATTGCCAAAAGTTGCAAATAACGACATTTTTCAAGTTATAGTCTTTTATCTTATTACACCCGGTTTGTCAACAATATATTGTATTTTGTTTATATTAAATCTCCATATATAGATAAAGTTGGATAAAAACCGCCATTTATGG